>SEEY01001131.1 GCA_004211235.1 Rubrivivax sp. | reverse complement strand
GCCGGCGATCTGCGTGGTCAGGCGTTCGAGGTAGCCGCTGAAGCCCATGTACTCGGCCTTCACGCGCACGCCGTGGCGCTGCTCGAACAGCTTGAGTGCGGCCAGCGTGGCCTGGTGGCGGCTGGCGCCGCCCCACCAGGCGAAGCGCAGCGGCCGGGCCTCGGCGTGCACCCAGGGCGCGCCCAGCCCGGCGGCGCTGGCGATGACGGAGCGGCGGTTGAGGCTCATGCGATGCCACTCATGCAAGGAGGGACGCGCCCGGCTCGCCAGCGGCGAACAGGTGGGCGTGGTGCATCTGGAAGTGCAGCGTCAGCACGGTGCCGCGCGCCACGGACGTCAGCGCACCGCCTTCCTCGGCCGGCACGCGGGCGCTGAAGGGCAGGCCGCCGACGTCGAAGTAGGTGAAGACCTCGGCGCCCATGTGCTCGCAGAACTTGAGCGACGCCTGCACGGCGGCACTGCCGGGGCGCGCGCTCAGGCCGATGTGCTCGGGGCGCAGGCCGAACTGCACCGGGCCGTTGGCGGTGGGGTTGAAACGATGGGGCGGCAACGGCAGCCGCGCCCCGCCCAGCAGCACGCTGCCGTCAGCCAGTTCGGCATTGACGATGTTCATCTCCGGCGAGCCGATGAAGCTGGCGACGAAGGCATTGGCCGGGCGGTCGTAGAGGGCGGTGGGTGTGTCCACCTGCTGGATGACGCCGGCCTTGAGCACGCAGATGCGCTCGCCCATCGTCATGGCCTCGGTCTGGTCGTGGGTGACGTAGATGGTGGTGGCCGCCTGACCGGCGTCGCGCAGCGAGCGGTGCAGTTCGGTCAGCCGCACGCGCATGGCGGCGCGCAGCTTGGCGTCGAGGTTGGACAGCGGCTCGTCGAACAAAAAAACCTCGGGCTTCTTGACGATGGCGCGCCCCACGGCCACGCGCTGGGCCTGGCCGCCGCTGAGCTGCTTCGGGTAGCGCTCCAGCAGGTGCTCCATCTCCAGCAGTTGCGCGGCGTGGCGCACGCGCTGGTCGAGCTCGGCCTTGCCTGTCTTGGCCAGCTTGAGGCCGAAGGCGAGGTTGCCGTAGACCGTCATGTGCGGGTAGAGCGCGTAGTTCTGGAACACCATGGCGATGCCGCGCTGCTTGGGCGGCAGGTCATTCAC
>SEEY01000298.1 GCA_004211235.1 Rubrivivax sp. | reverse complement strand
CCACGGGGCGTGCTCACGCCGATTGACCAGCCGAGTTCCTGCTGCGCCTCGGCAAGCAGCGGCCGGGCCAGTTCGAGCAGCAGCTCTTCGTCGCGGAACCCCGTCGACAGGCCGCGCACGAGGCTGGTGAGCCGGTAGATGTCGCTGTTGGGCAGCTTGTCCACATAACCCTCGGCGGCCAGCGTGGTCAGCAGGCGATAGGCCGTGGCGCGCGGCACGTCGATGCCCGCCGCCACCTGGGACACGGTGCAGTCGCCCTGCTGGTTCAGGAAGGTGATGGCGCGCAACGCCTTCTTCAGTGACTTGATCTCGTCGCGTTCAGCCATGTGAAGAAGGGTTGGGCCGGCGCCTTAGCCGCTGAGGCCGAGCGCTCCGGGATTCATCAATCGCTGCGGATCGAGCTGCTGCTTCAGGCTCAGCAACAGGGCCAGCGCCGCCGGGTCCAGTCGCTGTGCGTAGGGGTAGGCACGGCCGATCTGGAAATGCGCGGCGCCGTGGGCAGCATACAGCTCGATCAGTTCGAGCTTGAGCGTCTCCACGAGGGCCGAGGCCGCCGCATTGGGCGCATGGCTGGACACCTGGCGCAGGTGCTCCGCACCGAGCACCGCCTCGTGATAGACCGCCGGCGACTGCGGCCAGTAGAGGGCGATCTCATAGAGCAGGCCGGTGGACGAGACCGTGGAGAACATCGTGCCCATCCACACGCCCAGCCCCGCCATCGCATCGCGGTGGCGGGCGCTGAAGCGCTGCAGCGCTGCATGAAAAGCCGGCACATCGCCATGCGGCAGGATGCCGTGCACGGGCACCCAGCGTTCGCCCTGGGGGCCGAGGATGTTGGTCAGCGGTGCGAACGGCATGGCGCGCACGAAGCCCGGCACGCTGTTGGCGATCTCGTCGCCGCGGGCCAGTGCCAGCTCGCGCAGGCGCGCCGCCTTGCCCTGCACCTCGGCCATGTTGGCGCCTTCGACGATGAAGTGCGCCATGTACTCGCCGCTGGTCAGCACCTCGTCGCCCGCCAGCAGCATGCGCAGCAGCTGGCGCACGCCGGCCAGCGCATTCGGCGCCGCGCGGAACACGTTCAGCGCGATGGCCAGCTTGGAGCCCAGGCCCTCCTGCTTGCCGATCTGCCCTTGCGACAAGGCCTTGTCCAGGCCGAACTGCTCGTCCTCCAGCCCCTCCCGCGCGGCCAGGCGCAGGGTCTCGTGGAAGCTGGCGAAGTCGGGGAAGGCGAAGGACAGCGTGTCGAACTGGCTGCGCGCAGCGATCAGCGGCAGGCGGATGGCCGCCTTGATGCCCAGGGCGCCGCAGTCGCCGGTGAACAGGCCGGTCAGGTCGGGGCCGAAATGGCGGGTGGCCGGGCTGATGCCGGTGCGCAGCAGCTCGCCCGAGGCCAGCACCACGTCCAGCGACAGCACCGACTGCGCCGAGATGCCGTGGCTGGCGCTGCCGTGGCTGATGGCGTTCTGGCTGACGCTGCCGCCCACCGTGGCGGCCAGGCCCGAGAACGGCCCCCAGAACGGCGTGCGCAGGCCCTGAGCGGCCAGGCGCTCGCGCAAGCCCGCCCAGGTGACGCCCGCGCCGACCGTCACGACGGCGTTGGCGGCGTCGATCTCGATGCTGTCCAGCGCGCCGGTGTCGAACAGCACATGGCCGCCGGCAGGCAGCAGGTAGCCGTCGGTATAGGAAGCGCCGCCGCCGCGCGGCACCATCGCCACGCCAGCCGCGGCGCACAGCCGCACCGCCGCCTGCAGCGCCGCCACGTCGCGTGGCCGCACGGCCGCGAGCGGCAGGCCGCCCGGCCGGTAGACGTCATGCGAGAGCAGCGCGAGCCGGTCGGCCTCGCAGCTGACGCTGTCCGCACCCAGCGCGGCGATCAGTTGCGGCAACAGCGGTGTGGCGGCCACGGCAGGGGAAGGCGGGCGCTGAAGTTCTTTGGGGGCGGAGGCGTTCATCGTCAGCACACTAACCGGGCGCGGCGTCGCCCGCTGGCCCATCGGCGCCGCTGTTCACACCGCGATGAAGCGCCCGCGCGGCTGCTCGCCCCGTGAACACCGCCGACGCCAAAGATGCACGCCGGCTTAACGGGTGGCTCACTGGCACGCTACAGAGGCGCATGGCGCCTGGACACCGCACTGCCCGCCCGGGGCGCTCGAGGAGTAGGAATGGCTGAACATCAAATCACGCGCCGCTCGGCGCTGGCCCTGGGCGCTGCCGCCTGGGCCGGGCAGGCCGGCATCGCGCGCGGCGCCACCGCGCAGGCCGCAGCGCCGGCCGACGTGCTGATCCTCGGCGCGGGCATCGCCGGCCTGCATGCCGCGCGCATGCTGCAGGGTGCCGGCATCAACGTGACCGTGCTCGAAGCCAGCCCGCGTGTCGGCGGGCGCTGCTGGACGGGCGTGAACGTGCCCGGCCGCCCCGAGTTCGGCGCCGCCGAGATCGGCAGCGGCTACGGCCGGGTGCGCGCCAACGCCGCCGAGCTGGGCGTGCCGCTGGACGTGCGCGCCAGCGGCGGGCCGTCGATGCTGGGCGGCAACCAGGTGGCCATGAGCGTCTACGGCCAGCCGGCCGTGAACCGCGCCTGGAGCAGCTCGCCGCTGAACCGGCTCCCGCCGAACGAGCAGGCCCTGCTGCCGCTGCAGCTGTCAGGCCGCTACCTCGTGGCCGGCATGCCGCTGTCCGATCTGTCGGACTGGCTCAAGCCCGAGTTCGCCGCACTCGACAGGATGTCGCTGCGCGAATACTTCAAGAGCAAGGGCGCGTCCGATGAAGCGCTGCGCCTGCTCAACGTCAATGTCAGCGCCCGCAACCTCGACGAAGCCAACGCCCTGGACACGCTGCGCAAGCTCAACTACTACCTGTGGGAAGCCAAGGCCGGCCCGAGCGCCAAGGTGCGCGGCGGCACCAGCGCACTGACCGATGCGATGGCGGCCTCGCTGCAGCGGCCGGTGCAGCTGCGCCGGGCGGTCAGCGGTATCGAGATCGGCCGCCAGGGCGTGGTGGTGCGCTGCGCTGACGGCAGCCAGCATCGGGCGCGTGCCTGCATCAGCACGATTCCGATGTCCGTCTTCAAGAGCGTGCGGGTCGAAGGCGTCGGCGGCGTGCAGGTGCCGGCGCGGCAGCGCCAGGCCTGGCGCGCACTGCGCTACGGCCAGCTGGTGCAGGTGTTCCTGGAGGCTGACGCGCCGTTCTGGGAGCAGGACGGCATGGCGCCGGAGCTGTGGTCGGACGGCGCCATCGAGCGCGTGCTGAACACCGGCTCCACCGGCGGCAAGCATCATTTCGTCAGCTTCATCAATGGCGAGGCCGCCGAGCGCTTCAGGGGCATGTCGGATGCCGCGATCGGCAACTTCGTGGTGGCCGAGCTGGCCCGCATCCGCCCGTCCACCGCCGGCCTGGTGCGCGCCACGCACGTGCACGACTGGATGGCCCAGCCCTTCAACCGCGGCCACATCGCCTGCTACGCGCCCGGCGACATCGGCCGCTACGAAGCGCTGCTGTCCCAGCCCATCGGCGCGCTGTACTTCGCCGGTGAGCATTGCGGCAAGGCGCACGCCGGCCTGGAGTCGGCCTGCGAGGCGGCCGAGAACGCGGTGCTGCGGCTGACGGAGGCGCTGGCGTGATGCGGCTTAACAAGGCCTTGCCGCCCGCGGCGCTGGCCCTGTCCCTCCTCTGCGCCGCCCTGCCCGGCCAGGCGGCCGAGACCACCCGCGTGCTGACACGCGAATCCGTGGTCGCGCGGTACGCCGATGCGCAGTCGCGCTTCATCGACGTCGACGGTGTCGACATCCACTACAAGGACGAAGGCAGCGGCCCCGTGCTGCTGCTCGTGCACGGCACGCTCGGCGACCTGTCGGACTGGGACGCCTGGGCCGCGGTGCTGTCCAGGCGCAACCGCGTGCTGCGGCTGGACCTGCCCGCCTTCGGCCTGACCGGCCCGCTGCGCAGCGGCAACTACTCGGTGGACCGCTGGCTGTCGCTGGTCGACGCCTTCATGGACCGCATGGGCGCCGAGCGCTTTGCCATCGCCGGCACGTCCTACGGCGGCCTGGTCGCCTTCCGCTATGCCGCCACCCGCATCGAGCGGGTGACCGGCCTGATCCTGGCGAACTCCGCCGGCATCCAGACCGGCAAGGGCCCGAGCGAGGTCGAAAAACCCTCGGCCAAGGCGCGCAAGATCCCCGACGCGAGCGTGTTCAACAGCGCGGTCATCACCGCGGACGACATCGAGGCCAACCTCTACCACCTGCTGGCCGACGAGGCCCTGGTGACGCCCGAACGCGTGGCGCGCAAGCTGGCCTATGCCAACACGCGCGGCCGCGGCGAAGAGGCGATTGCGGGCCGCGCGTTGTACGAGCGCGGCGACCCGCAGCGGGTGCTGGCCCATGTGCGGGCGCCGGCCCTGGTGCTGTGGGGCGCGGCCAACCGCGCGCTCAACATCGAGACGGCGCAGGCCTTCGCCGATGCGATGAAGAACGCCTGCCGTGTCGATGTGCGCGTCTACCCCGAGGCGGGCCACATGCTGATGGTGGATACCGCGGCCAGGAGCTCGGCGGACGTGCAGGCCTTCCTGGACAGCCTGGCCGCAGCGCCGGCCTGCCGCGCGCGGCCCCCGATTCAACCTTAGTCCTGGCGGCGCGCGGCGCCGGCCCTGCTCACCTGCGGCGCAGCCCGAACACCAGCAGGCTGATCACCATGCCGGTCGCCGGCACCACGGAGTACAGCAGCACGATGCTGGAGACCACCTGCGCCGACTGCTGCGCCATGCCCGTGGTGGAGGAGGCGAAGCCCGACAGGCTCAGCGCGAAGCCGGCGAGCAGCGGCCCGACCGCGAAGGCCAGCTTCTCGATGGCGGAGAACATGCCGGACAGCAGGCCCTCGTCATCGTTGGCACCCGGCTCGCCGCCCAGCTTGATGGCATCGGTCAGCAGCGACAGCATCAGCAGCAGAAAGCCCGAGTTGGTGATGCCGATCACCACCGCGCGCAGCAGCACCCACAGGTGCTCGCTGGCCAGCGGGCCGAAGTAGGGCAGCGTCAGCAGCACATCGCTGCCCGGGCGCACCACCAGCCAGCTCAACGTCACGCCGACCCAGCCGGCACAGGCGATCAGGAAAGCGCTGCGTTTGCCGATGCGCCGCGACAGGCTCAGCCAGAAAGGCTGGGCGGCCAACGCGGCGGCCGACATGACCAGCACGAAGGGCAGCAGCAGGTCGATCTTGCCGATGGCGTAGATGAAGATGAAGGCCACCATCGTGTAGCTGCAGGCGAGCGAACACGACTGGATGAAGTGCGTGCCGACCAGGCGCAGATAGGGCTTGTTGCGGCGCGCGGCGCGAAGGCCGGCCTGGCGGCCACGGCGGTGGCGGTCGAGGTGATGGCGCTGCGCAGCTGGCGGTACAGCCCCAGCGGCGTGGCCAGCATCGTCACCAGCGACAGGGCACCCAGGATGAGCGCCATGCCGCGCCAGCCCTCGGCCCCGCCGCCGAGATGGAAGACGAGCGGCTGCGCCAGACCGACGCTGAGGATCACGCCGACCACCGAGAACACCACCCGCCAGGTCAGGATG
>SEEY01001130.1 GCA_004211235.1 Rubrivivax sp. | reverse complement strand
CCCGCGGCCGCTTCATGCCGCACATCGACCGCAACCGCTGCGAAGGCAAGGGCGAGTGCATCGCCGTCTGCCCCTTCAACGTGTTCACGCTCGGCAAGCTGCCTCAGGAACAGCGCGAAGTGTTGACGCTCTTCGGCAAGCTTCGCGGCATGGCGCACGGCTGGGAGCAGGCCTTCGCTCCCAACGCCGCCGCCTGCGAGGCCTGCGGCCATTGCGTCAGCGCCTGTCCCGAGCGGGCCATCACGCTGGTGCGGGCGCCTGTGGACAATCCGCCCCGATATGCACCGCCTGCTGCTGATCGATGACGACGAGGCCCTGGCCGGGCCGCTGACGCAGTACCTCGCCCGCTTCGACCTGCAGCTCGAAGCTGTCACGCGGCCGAGCGCTGCGCTGCAGCGGCTGGCGGTGGACCGCTTCGACGCGCTCATCCTGGACGGCATGCTGCCCGAGATGGACGGCTTCGAGTTCTGCAAGCAGCTGCGCGGCAGCAGCGACGCCTGGCGCGACATCCCCGTGCTGATGCTGACCGCGCGCGGCGACCTCACCGACCGTGTTGTCGGCCTGGAGCTGGGCGCGGATGACTACCTGCCCAAGCCCTTCGAGCCCCGCGAGCTGGCCGCGCGGCTGCAGACCATCCTGCGCCGCACGCGGCTCACGCCTGCTGCCGCGCCGGCAGCCACGCCGGCCATGACCAAGCTGTGCTTCGACGGTATGGAGATCGACACCGCGCGCCGCGAGGTGCGCTGCGCAAACGGGCTGATCGAGCTGACCGGCACCGAGTACGAGCTGCTGCTGATGCTCGCCCGCGAGCCCGGCAAGGTCTTCTCGCGCGACGACATCCTGAACCGCCTGCGCGGCCAGGAAGCCGACCTCTTCACGCGAGCGGTTGACATCCTCGTCAGCCGGCTGCGCCGCAAGCTGGAACCGCTCGCGGCCTTGAAGACGCTGCGCAACGCGGGCTATTGCTTTGCCCTGCCAGAGCGTTCCTCATGAGAGGCCACCACCCCTACGACCACCATTGGCACGAGCGGTGGCAGCGCAAACGCAAGAAGCGTGCAGAGCGGATGTGCAGCGACCGCGACTACCGCTGGCGCGTCCATCACCGTTGGCATCAGCGCTGGCATCGGCAGCGTGCGCACTTCAAG
>SEEY01001129.1 GCA_004211235.1 Rubrivivax sp. | reverse complement strand
GGCTACTGGTACCCGCGCGGCGGCATCCCGATCGACGTCTTCTGGCAGACGGGCCCGGCCCCCGAGGGCCTGTGGCTGCCCGACCAGGGCGTGCCGACCTATCGCGGGCGGGGCTGAGCCTCAGGCTGCGCCCGGCCGGGCGATCCAGGCCAGCAGTTCGGTGTAGCGCTCGTTGAGGCGCGCGACGCCGCTCGGCGACTTCACCCGGTGCGCTGCGTCGAAGACCTTCCGGGCCGGATAGAGCGGGCGCTTTTTGTTCACATGCTGGATCAGCTTCAGCCCGATCCACGCGGCGTGATGCCCCTGAGACATCTCGCCAAAGGTCGCGGGATCCGGCTCGGCCACGGCGGCGCACTGGCGGAAGAAATCAAAGGCCAGGCGGGCGAGTTCCAGCCCGGCCGCCTGCTCGCCCGCGACCTGGTGCAGATAGGCCCGCAGCATCATCATGCGACAGCCGTTCAGCGCATGCAGGCCATGCGGCTGGGCGATGCCGCGCAGATAGGCGATGGTCTCGTCCAGCGCCCGCACCGTCCCCGGATTGTCGCCCAGCGACAGCCGCACCATCCACAGCGCCATGCCCATGGAGATGCGCTGGTGCACGCCGTCCATCTTGTGGTTGTCGTGCGGGCGATCGTTGCCGGCGGCGATCTCGGCCGTTAGCCACTCAGCCGCCTCCTCCAGCAGGTCGGTGTCTGCGAAGTCGAGCGCGCGGTAGCCGAAGATCACGCTGACCATGTTCCGCTGGCCGGCGTCGGCACGGTAGAAGTCGCGCACCTGCTGGCAGGCGAAGGTCAGGCTCTCGTCATCCGGGGTGCGCCAGTGGGTCTTGATGAAGCAGCGATTGATCTCGCCCACGGTCGTGCCGAACAGCAGGCGCAGGGCGTAGCTGTCCACGCGCTCGTAGGGCTCGCCGGCGGCGTCAAAAGCGGTCACGTCGCGCAGCGGCGAGAAGGTGCGCGCCTCGCCGAGCGACAGCCGGCCCTCATAGCCGTCGCCGGTCTCGCGGATCGAGAAGTCGTCCGGCCAATGCCGCGCGAGCGTCTCGGCGCCCTCGGCCTGGCGCAGCTCGAAGCGGACGGGGCGCGGCGTCAGGTCGGGATGCCGCACCGCCAGCTGCAGCTGGCCGGCGCGCACCGCCCCAAAGG
>SEEY01001128.1 GCA_004211235.1 Rubrivivax sp. | reverse complement strand
GTGCTCGGCTCGGCGGTGCTGTGGTCGGCGGCCTTTGCGCTGTTCGCCGTGCGCTACTGGCTCGTGCTGACGCGTCCGCGCATCGACGGCCGCCCAGGCTGACCGGGCGCGTGCGATGGGCGGTGCCTGTTCAAGCCGTTGCGTCGTGATGAAGTGGCGGCGGCGGCTCTTTCAAGCTGCGGGGCGCCGGGCGACTTGACGCACGTCAAACGCGCACCGCGACAGGGCGCGACCATCGTACCGCTCGCTTCTGCAGTTAGCTCCCCGACCCTTTCGGGAGCGCCGGTGGCGCGCTTTGAATGAAGCCTACTCCATGACACTCGACCACTTCTTCTCCCGCGTGCCGACGTTGCGCATGCAGGACCCGCTCGCAGCCCTGTTCGGCGGCGTGAAGGACGGCATCCTGGAATACAACTATGGCGACGCCGTGCGCCTGACCGGCCACTCCTGCCCGACCGTGGCCTCCGCCTACTGGCTGACCTGGCTGGCCATGGAGGCCCTCTATCCCGATTCGCTGCCGCAACGCGGCGGCATCCGCGTGGACTTCCGCCAGCATGCGCGGGACGGCGACACCGGCGTCACGGCCACCATCGTGCAGATGCTGACCGGCGCTGCGGGCGGCACCGGCTTCAAAGGCATCGGCGGCCGCTTCGGCCGGGTGGGCTTGATCCGCAACACGCCGGACCTGCTGATGCCGATGTCGTTCACGCGGCTGGACACCCGCGCCACCGTGGAGGCGGCCGTGAACCTGGCGCTGGTGCCGGCCTCGCCCATCGTCGAGCGGCTGCTGATGCGCTGCGTCGACGGCAAGGCCACCCCTGCCGAACGCATGGAGCTGGCCGCCGCCTGGCAGTCACGCGTGGAACGGCTGCTGCTGCAGCACGGGCGCGATCCGTCCGTCTTCGTCGTGCAGCGCGCGCAGCCGGCGCAAAGCTCGCCGCCCCCGTTCGGGGCCGGCTGGAGCTGCAAGACTGCGCTGCCGGTGGCCTGAGCGGCGCTGCCGCTTCGGCCCGTGGCGTGGCGTGACAATGCCGTCCATGTTCAGCCTCCAGCGGCTCCGCGCCCGCGTCTTCGAAGGCACCGCCGTCCTGTTCATGGTGCAGGTGTTCGCGACGCTGGGCTTCGCGGTGCTGCAGTCCACCCTGGTG
>SEEY01001127.1 GCA_004211235.1 Rubrivivax sp. | reverse complement strand
AGAGCAGCTTGAGCAGGTCGTCGTTGAGCGCAAAGAACGGCAGCTTCTCCACCACCAGCAAGCCCAGCGCCGGACCGCGCGACGGCGTCAGCGGCGCGCAGATCAGGTAGCGGCTGCTGTCGCGCAGGGCCTGCGGCGCGGCGGCGCCTTGCACATGCGCGAGGCTGCCCTGCTCCAGGCTGTAGCGCAGCAGCGGGTCGTCCATGGCCAGCGCGCCGGGCGCGCCCAGCGCGGCTTGCGGCGCCGCCAGCGGCAGGCCGCGCGCGTCCAGCGCATGGACCGCGGCAATCTCCAGCTGGCAGCTCTGGCCCAAAAGCTTGATGAATTCGTCGGCGCCGGGCAGGCGGCCATCGGCGTGGAAACCGCCATCGTCTGCGGCGCCGCGCAGGCGCTGCAGGGTCTCGCGCAGCGTCAGCGGCTTGGCCAGCAGGTCCTGCTCCAGCCGCTCGTGCGACAGCCGCAGCAGGAAGTGGTTCTTGGTCAGCGTGTTGAGGCGCTCGTCGAGATAGGCGTTGACGGCGCGCAGGCGGCGGCTGCGGGCATTCCAGACATCGGAGAATTGCCCGCACACCAGCACCAGCGCCAGTCCGCCCAGGAAGTACTGGTCGGGAAAGCTGCGCACGGGGTCGACGTTATGCATGCGCGTATCGGCCAGGGCGAACCAGGCCACCAGCAGCATGAGCGTGGCGATGATGCCGGTGCCGGTGCCGTAGCGCATGGCCAGCAGCGCCGGCGCCAGCCACAGCCAGGGGAACTGTGCACGCAGGCCGAACGGGTCCGACGGGTCCAGCCACAGGCCGCAGGCGACGGCGGCAATGCAGATCAGGCCGGCTTCCAGCACTGCCCAGGCCCAGCCCGGCGTGGCGCCCAGCGACGCGCCGAGCGCGGTGCCGACGAAGGCATCCGCCAGCGGCCTCGTCTGCTGCGCGTCCATGCCGCCGCGTGGAAACAGGCGGCGCAGCAGGGTGCGGGCGCGCGCGGGCTTGCGCTTGAGCGGAAGGAAGGTCGACATGGCTGGTCTCAGGAAGCGCTGGCCTGGCTGGCGGCCGGCAGGATGGGGGCCAGCAGCCTGCGCATGAGCTTCTGCGCGACTGCCGACAATGCCTCGCGGCTCCAGCCGGTGGCGCCGCCGGCCGAGGCCCACAGCA
>SEEY01001126.1 GCA_004211235.1 Rubrivivax sp. | reverse complement strand
GCGCTGTCGGGCCTGGTGAAGAAGGCGGCTGGCCAGGTGATGTTCGACGGCGCGGACATCACGAGCGGCGCCCCGCACCGGATCGTCGCCCGCGGCCTCGTGCAGGTGGCCGAGGGCCGCGCGACGCTGACGACGCTGAGCGTGCGAGAGAACCTGGAACTCGGGGCCTACACGCGCCGCGACGGCGCCGCCGCACGGGCGCGCGACATCGACCATGTCTACAGCCTGTTCCCGCGCCTGGCCGAGCGGGCCACGCAGATGGCGGGCAGCCTGTCGGGCGGCGAGCAGCAGATGCTGGCCATCGGCCGCGCGCTGATGGCCAAGCCCCGCTTGCTGCTGCTGGACGAGCCGTCGATGGGCCTGGCGCCGATCATCGTGCAGGACATCTTCCGCACGCTGAAGGCAATCAACGCCGAAGGCCTGACCATCTTCCTCGTCGAGCAGAACGTGAAGCAGGCGCTGCGGCTCGCGCAGCGCGCCTACGTCATCGAGAACGGCCGCATCGTGCTGCAAGGCAGCGGCAGCGAACTGCTCGGAGACCCACGCGTGCAGGCCGCCTACCTCGGGCACTGAGGCCCGGCGCCCCGCGGGGCGCCCGGCACGAATCAGCCGAGTTGCTGCGCCTGCACGAAAAGCCGCGTCGACCGCGCGCCGGACCGGCAGAAGGCCAGCAGCGGGCGCGGCAGCTCTTCCAGCAGCCGGGCGAATGCGGCGATCTCTTCCGGTGACTGGTAGTTGCCGGCCACGGGCAGGTGGCGGTACTCCAGCCCCGCCACCTTCGCCGCGGCCTCGATGGCTGCGGAGGTGGGCTGATCCGGCCCGTGCTCGAAGTCGGGGCGGTTGTTGACCACGCTCTTGAAACCCATGGCTGCTGCCTCGGCCATGGCCTCGGGCTGCAGTTGCGGAGCGGAGCAGACGTCGGGCGTCAGGGATTGCAGGGGCAGGACCATGGAGGTTCTCCTTATTTGGCGAGAGCAGCCTTGACGGCGGCCGACACGGTGCTCATCTCGGCCACGCCGCCCAGCTGCGCCTTGGCTGCGGCCATCACCTTGCCCATGTCGCCCGGGCCGCTGGCGCCGAGCTCGGCAACGATGGCGGCCACTTTTTCGGCCACCGCCTCGGCCGACATGCGCTCGGGCAGGTAGGCC
>SEEY01000297.1 GCA_004211235.1 Rubrivivax sp. | reverse complement strand
CCCTTGCGCATCGGCGTGTATGCCAGCGGCCCGGTGCTGGAGGCTTTCCGCAGCACGGCGGCGGCGGCGGGGTCCGTCAGCGGGCATCCGCTCGAAGTGAAACGGCTGGCGCGCGGCGAGCCGGCCGAAGGGGTGCATATCGTCTTCCTGCCGAGGGCCATGTCGGCCAGTGCCGGCGAGGTGCTGTCCTACGTGCAGGGCCGACCGGTGCTGACAGTCACGGAGCTTGACCCGGGCGGCCCGGCGGGCATGATCAACTTCGTGGTCGTGGACGACAAGGTGCGTTTCGACATCGTCCTGCCACCCGCCACCCAGAGCGGCCTGAAGATCAGCGTGCGCCTTCTCAGTGTGGCGCGACGTGTCGAAGGCAGGTCATAGATGTTCACGCACTCGCTCCAGCGCAGGCTGCTCGGCGTCACGATGCTGACGTCGCTCGTGGCCCTGCTCGTCGCCCTGGGCGCCATGGTGGCGTATGACCTTCACGCGTATCACGAGGGCTGGGTCGCGGACCTGGAGTCCCAGGCCGAACTGCTCGGGCGCTCGACCGCGCCGGCACTGGAGTTCGACGACCACAAGGTCGCCAGCGAGAACCTGGCGCTGCTGCGCCTGCAGCCGCGCATCCGCGCCGCCGCCATCTACGGCCCGGACGGCCAGCTGTTCGCGTCCTACAGCGCGGACGGCGTGACGGCCCAGTTCCCGGTCCGCGCCGAAGGCGCCGGCGTGCGGCGCGACCAGGGCGAACTCATCGTCGTGCATCCGGTCCGCCACGACGGTCGCGTCATCGGCAGCGTGCATCTGCGGGCCGAGTACGCCTTGAACGCCCGGGTGCTGACCTATCTCGGCATCGCCGTCACGGTGGCCATCGTCGCGCTGGGTGTCGCGCTGCTGCTGTCCACCCGTCTGCAGCGCGCCGTTGTCCACCCCATCCTGGCCATCAGCGATGTCGCGCGCGATGTCATGCAGCGCCAGGATTACTCCCGCCGCGCGCCGCGCGTCACGCAGGACGAGGTCGGCGTGCTGGCCGACTCGTTCAACGGCATGCTGGCCGAGATCGAGCGCCGCAGCGGCGAGGTCATGCGGCTCAACGAGCAGCTGGAGGCGCGCGTGAGCGAGCGCACGGCCCAGCTCGAAGCCAGCAACGAGGAGCTGCGCCTGGCCACCGCGGCGGCGGAAAAGGCCAACCGCGCGAAATCGGAGTTCCTGTCCAGCATGAGCCATGAGCTGCGCACGCCGCTGAACGCCATCATCGGCTTCGGCCAGCTGCTCGGCACCGACGTCGGCAATGCGCGACCGGAACGGCGGCAGGAGTTCACCGAACACATCGTCGGGGCTGGCAAGCACCTGCTGACGCTGATCAACGAGATCCTCAACCTGGCGCGCATCGAGGCCGGGCATGTGGAACTGTCGCTCGAGCCGGTGCTGCTCGACGACGTGATGGCCGAGTGCGCGCGGATGATGGAGACGACGGCCGCGCAGCGCGGCATCGCCCTGCAGTTCGACCCGGGCTGCGGCCAGGCCGTGTGGGCCGACCGCATGCGGCTGAAGCAGGTGCTGCTCAACCTCATCAGCAATGCCGTCAAGTACAACCGGCCGGACGGCTCGGTGCAGGTGGGCTGCCGCGTCGACGGGGCCGCAGTGCGCGTGCATGTGCAGGACACCGGCCGCGGCCTGACGCCGGAGCAGGTGCAGGCGCTGTTCCAACCCTTCAACCGCCTGGGCCAGGAGAGCGGCCCGGAGCAGGGCACGGGCATCGGGCTGGTGGTCACGCAGCGCCTCGTGCAGCTGATGGGCGGGCGCATCGGCGTGGACAGCACGCCGGGCCAGGGCAGCATCTTCTGGGTGGAGCTGCAGGCCAGCGAGGTGGCCGAGCGGCCGCGCCCCGAGACCGACTGGGGCGGTCTCACCACGCCCATCCTGCCGCTGGCCGAAAGCCGACCGGCTACCGTGCTCTACGTCGAAGACAACCCTGCCAGCCGCCGCCTCGTCGAGGAACTGCTGCTGGACCGCCACGACCTGCGTCTGCTGTCGGCCACCGACGGGCAGGCCGGTGTGGAGATGGCGCGGGCCGAGCGTCCCGACGTCATCCTGATGGACAACAACATGCCGACGATGACCGGCCGCGAAGCCCAAGCCCTGCTGAAGGCCGACCCGCGCACGGCCCACATCCCGGTCATCGCGCTGACCGCCAACGCGATGCCCGACGCCGCGGTGTCCAGCCTCGCGGCGGGCTACTTCCGCTACTTGACCAAGCCGCTGGATGCACGCGCGCTGATGGCCGCGCTTGAGGATGCGCTGAAGGTCGCGCGCGAACGGCGTTGAGCGCCCGGCCCCTCAGGAAGACCGACCCGGCCTGCCGGCGTCCAGCGGCGCAGGACTGGGCAGGGGGCTCCGTCTCTGTGCTTCCTCGCGCAGGCAGGTCAGCATCAGCTCGGCGCCCGGCGGCAGCTGGTGGCCGCGGCGGGTGACGATGCCGTAGGCGTCCATGCGCAGGCCGAGGTCGAGCTGAAGCACCGCCAGCAGGCCGGCATTCAGGTAAGGCCGAACGAGTTCCTCGGGCAGGGCGACCACCATGTCGGACTGCACCAGCAGGCTGGTGATGACCGGCAGTGCCAGCGTCTCGACGGCCTGCTGCGGCTGGTCCAGCCCGGCGGTCAGGAACAGCGCCGTGAGGCGGTCGCGCAGGATGCTGCCGGTGGGCGGCAGGATCCAGTTCTGGCGTGCCAGCTCCTGCAGGCTGAGGTCGTCCCGCCCCGCCAGCGGATGGCCGGCGCGGACGATCAGGCTGTGGGGTTCGTCGATCAGCGGCTCGAAAGTGAGCTGGGCGGCGGACTCGCTGTCCAGCACGCGGCCGATGACAAGGTCGAGCTCGCCGTTCTGCAGGTGCTCGATCATCAGCCGGCTGGTGTCCACCGTGATGGCCACATGCACACGCGGCTGGCGCGCCTTCAGTGCGACGACAGCGGCCGGCAACAGCGTCGTGGACGGCGTCAGCACCGAACCCACCGTGACTCGGCCGGACAGGCCGGACAGCAGCTCCATCACCTCCTGATGGCCGGCATCCAGCTCGGCCAGCGCGGCACCCGCGCGGCGGATCATGACCTCGCCATACCAGGTGGGCGCCACGCCGCGCGGCAGGCGCTCGAACAGCTTCACGCCCAGCGCATGCTCCAGGTCGGCCAGCAGCTTGGAGGCTGCCGGCTGCGTCAGGTTGGCGGCCTGCGCGGCATGCAGGATCGAACCGTGCCGCCCCAGTTCCACCAGCAGCACGAGCTGGCGGGTCTTCAGGTGGGAGCGGACGAAACGATCCGAGCGCGGGTCGGTCATGCGGAGGTGCGAGGGCTAGTCGTGGTAGAGCTGCGAGCGCCCGCCATCGATGAGGATGTCGGCGGCATTGATGTAGCGCGCTTCGTCGCTGGCCAGGAACAGGGCCGTGTAGGCCACCTCGATGGGCTCGCCGACACGCTTGGGCGGCAGCAGCTCGATCTGCCGCTTCGCGTCTTCCGGCGCGCCGGACAGCCATTCGACGACGCGCTCGGACAGGATCAGCCCCGGCGAGATCGAATTGACCCGGATGTTGTGGGCCGCGTACTGGATGCCCAGTGCCTTGGTCAGGCCGATCAGCGCATGCTTGGCCACCGGATAGGGAAAGGAGTTCGGGATGATGCGATGCCCGTGCACCGAGGCGATGTTGACGATGGCACCGCCGCCGCTGGCCAGCATGCCGGGCAGCACGGCGCGGCTGCAATGCAGCGCGCCTTCCAGGTCGACGGCCAGGCAGCGCTGCCATTGGGCGGACGTCATCGCCAGCGGCTCGGCGAAGACGTCGACGGCGGCGTTGTTGATCAACGCGGTGATGGGCCCGAAGCGCGCGGCGCCCGCGGCCACCATGGCCTGCACGGCCGCCTCGTCGGCGATGTCGGCAGCGACGAACATCGCGTTGTCTTCACCCAGCTCCTGGAGCAGCGCCTGCGCCAGCGCGGTGTCCGCGGCCAGGCCGTTGAGGATGACCTTGGCGCCCTCAGCGACGAACAGGCGCGCGGTGGCCTTGCCGATACCCTGGGTGGAGCCGGTGACGAGGGCGACCTTGTTCTTCAGGCGAGGAACTGAACTCATTGCGTGTACTGCTTCCAGATGTCCAGCACGGGCAGGGCCCGGCCGTTGAAATCAAACAGGGTCGTATTGGAAACGACATTGGGGCCGGGCTCGCCCGAGCCTTCCTTCAGCGCCCAGCCGACCTTGCGGTTGGCGATCATCACCGGGTCCCAGTACAGCACGCCGAGCACGCGCGGATGCGCCTTGCAGGCGGCCAGCAGTTCGGCCATGAAGTCGCGCTGACCCGCGGGCGAACTCATGCTGGCCGGGTAAGGGCCGTTGTTCTCCAGCTGACCGGGCCAGCCGTCGGCACGGGTCGGCGAGAAGTTGAAGCCGGCTTCCATGACGAGGATGTCGCTGTCGTAGCGGGCCGAGATGGTGTCGCAGAAGCTCATCAGCTGGCCGACGGTCTTCTTCGTCCAGAACGGGTAATACGACGGGCCGATGACGTCCCACGTCACGCCCTGCGCTCGCGCGTTGTCGAACCAGTCGCGGTACTTGGCCTCGTTGCCGCCATCGTCCAGGTGCAGCACGACCCGGGACGACGGGCTCACGGCCTTGACCGCGGCATGGCCGGCCTTCAGCAGCGCACCCAGGCGCGGCCATTGGCTCGTGCGGCCCCAGGGGTAGAGCAGGCCGTGCTCGATCTCGTCGCCGAGCGACACGAACTCGGGCGGCGTGCCCTGATCGACCAGCGCCTGCATGACCTCCCGCGTGCGCGACTCGACGAGCGCCAGCAGGCGCTCGAAGCGTGCCGCGTCGTCGGGCAGGCGCTCAAGCTCGCGCCGCCAGGCATGCGGCGGGTCCTGCGTCTTCGAGTTGGTCCAGAAGTCGCTGTAGTGAAAGCTGAACTGGATCTGCATGCCCAGCGCCTTCGCGCGACGCGCGAGCGAGAGCACATCCGGCAGGTCCATCGAGCCCTCGGGCCAGTACCAGCCGTCGGCGCCAGTGCCCGGGCCGGTCTGGTCGTAGAGGCGGATACGGACGATGTTGTGGCCGTAGCGCTTCAGGATGGCCAGGCAGTCACCGGGCTGGCCGTCACGGTCCTTGTAGACGGCGCCGGCGCGTTCCAGCCAGGTCAGCGCGGAGATGTCGCCGCCGGCCAGCAGCGGTGCCTTGGCGGCGTGCGCTACTGGCAGCGCGCTCGCAAGCGCGGCGGCCAGCAGCGTGCGCCGATCAAGAACGACGCTCACCGCGGGTCTTCAGTTGGTCGAGCAGAACCGCTGCCAGCAGGATCAGGCCACGCACGAGGTATTGATAGAACGCATCGACGTTCAATAGATTCATGACGTTCTCGACCGTGCCCATGATGAGCACGCCGATGACGACGCCGAAGATGCGTGCCTTGCCGCCGGACAGCGACACGCCGCCCAGCACGCAGGCGGAGATGACGTCCAGCTCGAAACCGGTGGCCGCATTCGGCTGGCCGCTGGTGATGCGCGCCGACAGGATCAAACCTGCAAGTGCCGCCACCACGCCCTGCAGCAGG
>SEEY01001125.1 GCA_004211235.1 Rubrivivax sp. | reverse complement strand
ATTTCGCGACCCTGGTTGCCGACGACGAGGGACTGAATCTGGCCGAGGCCGCCGCCGCCATCGCGCTGGACGACGTGCCCCATCTGGATGTGCAGCAGGTCCTGTCCGAACTGGACCGCCTGGGGGAGCGCCTGCGCCGGCGCCTGTCCGCCGATGCCCCGCCCAGCCACAGGTTGCGCATGCTCAACCAGTACTTTCACGGCGAGCTGGGCTTTGCCGGCAACGTCAACGATTACTACGCCATCGGCAACAGCTACCTGCACGAGGTGCTGGCCACGCGCCGCGGCATCCCCATCACGCTGGCCATCATCTATATGGAGCTGGCCGGTCATGTGGGCCTGCGGGTGCGCGGCGTGAGCTTCCCCGGACACTTCCTGATGAAGCTGCGCCTGCCGCAGGGCGACGTGGTGCTGGATCCGTTCAGCGGGCGTTCCCTGGGTCGCAGCGAGCTGGATGAATTCCTCAGCCCCTGGCGGGAGCGTGCCGGGCTCGCACCGGATGAGCCGATGTCTCTGGATACGTTCATGGGAACGGCGTCTCCGCGCCAGATCCTGGCGCGGATGCTGCGCAATCTGAAGCAGATCCATCAGGAGCAGCACGATCTGACGCGTCAGCTCTCGGTGCAGCAGCGCCTGGTGGCGCTCCTGCCGGGTGACCGAGGCGAGCGCGTGGAGCTGGAGCAATGCCTGCGGCAACTGCGCGACGGCGACGGTCCCGGGACCCTTCATTGAGCGGGGAAGGGCGTTCGGCGCGCGGCAGCGCCCCGACGCGCCCTTAGAATCGCGCCCGCATGTCCGGCCGAGCCCGGCCGGACTTCCTGGCCTGCGGCGGTTCGGCGCCATGTCGCCCGTCCTCCATCCTAGGCTTGAGTGGTTTGAAGCAAATCCCGTTGTCGCTGGGTCCCGAGCCCGACTACACCTTTGACACCCTGCTAGCTGGCGCCAACACGGCGGCCCTGACCCATGTGCTGGGGCTGGGTGCCGGTGCGCCGCCGGTCTTCCTGTGGGGCCCGCCCGGCTGCGGCAAGACGCACGTGCTGCGCGCGCTGGCCCAGCGCTGGCAGGCGGCAGGGGCGCAGGTCGGCTGGTATGACGCCGACACCCCGCTGCCGTGGGAGCTGCCCGCGCATCCCAGCCTGCTGCTTCTGGA
>SEEY01001124.1 GCA_004211235.1 Rubrivivax sp. | reverse complement strand
GTCGGCTGGCGCAGCTGAGGGGCCGGGCTGGCCGCGCCGGGCCGGGGCGACGCCATGTTGGCGGCCGCGGCCAGCTGGCTTTGCTGCTGTTGCTGCCTTTGCTGCGGGGCGGCGGCGGCGGCGGCTTGTTGGCGCTGCAGCTGCGCCTGCACGGCCTGGCGCTCGCGCTCCTGCGCCTGCGCCTGCGCCTGCTGGCGGTCCTGTTAGCGCCGCCGACGAACGCGCCGCGCAAGTGCAGCGGTCCACCATCGCCACATCGGCGCCCATGCCTGCCTACCCAGTGCTCCTCCACCCGCGACGTCTCCATCGACGGCAAGGGCAAGGCGCATGACCTCGGCACGCGAACCCATGTTTGCACCGCCGTCGTCACCTGCGGCACCCGCGAGGTCTGCTATGCGACCGAGCCCGGCCGCGGCTCGGCGCAGTAGCGTTCGTCACTTTCGTTTGCAACCCGCTTCCTACATGACCACGACCCTCTTCCGAGCCGCCCGCGTCGGCATCACCGCCACTGCCCTGGTGGCCTTCGCGGCGCATGCCCAGCAAGCGCAGCAAACTGCCGAAGGTGCGCAGCGCTTCCTCGCCGCGCTGGCGCAGAAGGGCAGCGCCGGGGCGTAGCTGGTGGATGGCCAGGGCCGCACGAACTACGTGCGCGGCAAGGCCGTGGAGACCATCACCGAGGTCGGCCTGATCAGCGAAGACAAGCACGAGCGAGCATCGGCGGTTGAAAAGCAGCTCGGCGCCTTCGTCGTCAGCGAGGTCGACATCCAGGGCCCCGAGGGGAAGCCCGACGCCTGCATGACCCGCGTGGCCAAGTGGCAGCCGCGCGAACCGCTCGTTGAGACGCGCAACTGGCAGTCGACGGACGAAGGCATCCTCATCGACACGACGAACCTGCATGTGCAGACGGTCACGCTGGAGCTGTCGGCGGAGCTGGCTTCGCCGCAATGGATCGACTGGCGCAACGTCAAGATCGCCCGCGCCGTCAATGGCGGGCAGATGACGGCGTCGTTCGCCAACGGCAAGCAGACGCTGCACTTCGCCTTTTCGGGCGAGAGCGAACTGATCGACCGCGTCGAGTACGCGATGAAGTTCCTCAAGATGAGCTGCGACGATACGGCGGCCACCGGCTTCTGACGGTCTGTCTGCATG
>SEEY01001123.1 GCA_004211235.1 Rubrivivax sp. | reverse complement strand
CTGTGGGGCGAGCTGTCCCTGCTGCTGCAGGACGGCGACCGCGACCGCCTCAACACGCTGCTCGACGACATGCCGGACTGGCTGCCGATGTACGACAGGGTCGACGCGGCGGAACGCGCCGGCCGCCCGGCGCTGGCGCAGACGCTGGCCTTCGACCAGCTCACGCGCCTGCCGCATGACGAGGCGCTGCACCGGCGCGTGGTCAATCTCGGCACGGCCGGCCCGGCGCCGTTGCAGGCCGGCGTCACCAGCGTGCGCGAGTCGCCGCTGGTGGCTACCGAGACCGTGCTGCATGGCGGCGCCACGCTCGGCAATGGCCTGAAGATGTCGGCCACGCTGTCGGAGCGGCGCCAGCACAGCGACGACGAAGCGCTGCTGGCGGCGGTGCCGCGCGTCGACCGCACGCTGGCGCTGGCGGTGAGCCGCCGCCTCGACAACGGCATCCTGACCGCCACGCTGCAGCGGCGCGAGGCGCTGGCCGGCAGCACCGGCCTGAAGCTCGACGTCGAGATTGCGCCGGCACGCGACCTGCGCGTCGGCATGGCCGCGGGCATCAACCAGGTCAGCACCGACTCCGTGCTGCTGCGCGTGGGCGGCATGCAGAGCGGGCTGGATTTCAATGCGACCCATGCATTCAGCATCCGCGAGTATGGCCGCATCGACCTCGGCTGGCGGCGCTACCGGGCGCAGGGCGGCGCCGCGCTGGGTAGCGGCACGACCTGGCGGCTGGAGCTGGGCAGCAGGCTGCGACTGGAATACCCGGACCTGACGCTGCGCGGCTTCGTGATGGGCAACCGCTTCAATCCAAATGGCATGGACGCGCGGCTGGCCAGCCTCTTGCCCGTGAACGATCCCGGCATCGGCGCCCCGCGCCTGCTGCCGGAGGGATCGCATACCTGGGGCCTGGCGCTGGGCGCCGGCACCAGCGCCGAAAACGGTTATCACCGCGCATGGCGGCCCTACGGCGAGATCGGCCTGACCTATAACAGCGTCACCGGCAGCGGCCACCAGCTGCGCGCCGGCGTCGCCGGCAGCGTGCTCGGCAGCGACGTGCTGCGCATGCGCTGGCAGCGCGTCAGCGGCAGTCCGGCCGCGGAGCAGGGCAGCCGCGAGCTTGGCCTGGACTACCACCTTTACTACTGATACCCCT
>SEEY01001122.1 GCA_004211235.1 Rubrivivax sp. | reverse complement strand
TGTCCAAGTCCAAGAACAACTACATCGGCATCACGGAGCCGGCGAACACGATGTTCGCCAAGATCCTGTCGATCAGCGACGTGCAAATGTGGAAGTGGTACGAACTGCTGTCGTTCAAGTCCATCACCGAAATTGCGGCGCTGAAGGCCCAGGTGGACGGCGGGCGCAACCCGAAGGACGCCAAGGTGATGCTGGCCAAAGAGATCACCGCGCGCTTTCACAGCGCTGCTGCGGCGGAGGCCGCGGAGGCGGACTTCAACAACCGCGCCAAAGGCGGCCTTCCCGACGAGATTCCCGAGGTGACGCTTGCCGGTGCGCCGCTGGGGCTGGCCCAGGTGCTCAAGGCGGCCGGCCTCGTGGCGTCCACCAGCGAGGGCCTGCGCATGATCGAGCAGGGCGGCGTGCGCCGATCGGGCGAGGTGCTGTCGGACAAGGGCCTCAAGCTCGGTGCCGGCGAGCATGTGTTGCAGGTCGGCAAGCGCAAGTTCGCGCGCGTCCTGCTCAGCTGATCGGCCGGCTCAGATAGCGCGAGCCTGCGACGGCGAAGCGCCAGGGGTGGTCCGCCGCCTTGGTGATGCCGACGCGCACGCCCTGGGCCACCTGCACCTCGCCCGCGGGGGGCAGCAGTTCGAACGGCGGCCGGTCCAGCGGCAGGCCGTCGAAGGCGCGATCGATGCCCAGCGCCTGGCCGACGCGCCCGGGCCCGGCGGCCAATAGCCGCAGCTTGCCCATGCGCCGGCGCGCCTGCATGCGCTCGATGCCGGCGGTCGGCTCCAGCGCGCGAATCAGCACCGCCGCCCCGTGGCCGGCTTCGCGGCAGACGATGTTCAGGCACCAGTGCAGGCCGTAGCTCAGGTAGACGTAGGACTGCCCGGGCGGGCCGAACATCGCGGCATTGCGCGCGGTGGGCCCGGTGAAGCTGTGCGAGGCCGGGTCGTCGGCGTCGTAGGCCTCGGTCTCGACGATGACACCGCCGACTCCGTCGACGAGCAGCGTCCAGCCCAGCAGCTCGCGGGCGACGGTGACCGGGTCCTGCCGGAAGTCGGGCTGCACGCCGCCGGTCAGAGCTTGGCCAGCGCGTCGGCGATCTCGGCGGTGCTGCCGGGCCGCACGACGCGGGCAACCTCCTGCCCGTCGCGCAGCATCACCAG
>SEEY01001121.1 GCA_004211235.1 Rubrivivax sp. | reverse complement strand
GAATTTTACCGTGCAAGCCGGCGGGACGCTTGCGATCGTCGGTGCTTCGGGCTCGGGCAAGACTACCTTGCTGGGCTTGCTGGCGGGTCTCGACACACCGTCCGAAGGAACCGTGGTGCTCAATGGCGTCGATATCTATGGGCTCGACGAGGACGGACGCGCCCGGCTGCGCATGGCCGAACTGGGCTTCGTGTTCCAGTCCTTCCAGCTGCTGTCTCACCTGACTGCGCTGGAAAACGTGATGCTGCCGCTGGAATTGCGCGGCGACCGCGACCCGAGAGCGCGTGCCGAAGCCATGCTGGGCCGGGTCGGCCTGTCGAGCCGGCTCCGGCACTATCCGAAGTTCATGTCGGGCGGCGAGCAGCAGCGGGTGGCGCTGGCGCGGGCCTTCGTCAGCGAGCCGCCGCTGCTGTTTGCCGACGAGCCCACCGGCAGCCTGGATGCGGCAACCGGCGACGCCGTCATCGACCTGATGTTCGAGCTGAACCGCGAACGCGGGTCCACGCTGGTGCTGGTGACGCATGACAATGCCATTGCCGCGCTATGCGAGCGCACCATCACCATTGCCGCCGGCCAGCTGGTCAATAACCGGATCGCGAGCGTATCAGCCGGTTGAGGCAGAGGCGGATGGCGGCCGGCAACTCGCTGGCCACCATGCCCACCGGGCCGACACCCTGTTCCACCAGCAGGTCGGCCGCGGCGCCATGCAGCCAGACTGCGCCCATTAACGCCTCCCAGGGGGTCCAATGCTGCGCCAGCAGCGCGCCGCAGAGGCCGGCCAGCACGTCGCCGGTGCCGGCAGTGGCGAGGGCAGGGTTGCCGGTGTTATTGATGACGGCAAATCCATCCGGCCGCGCCAGCACGCTGCCGGCGCCCTTGAGCACGACCATCGCGCTGAAAGCGGCGGCAAGCTGGCGCGCTGCGCCCAGCCGGTCCGCCTGCACGGCAGCGGCGTTACGGCCCAGCAGGCGGGCAGCTTCCAGCGGGTGCGGTGTCATGAGCGTTGCCGCCGTGCGCGCAACCAGGGCCGCATGCAGGCCGGCGTCGGCCGCGACCATGTTCAGCGCGTCCGCATCCAGCACCAGCGGCGCGGCGCTGGCCAGGGCCTGCGCCAGCAGCCCATGCGCGTCGGCGCCCGTGCCCATGCCGGGG
>SEEY01001120.1 GCA_004211235.1 Rubrivivax sp. | reverse complement strand
CGCAGGAAGCTGCGCGCCAGGTGGTAGCGCTGGCGGGTCTGGCGGTCGGTGGCGCGGTTGCAGATGGCCCGCAGCGGATCGGGGATGACGTGCGGCGTTTCCCAGCCCAAGCGCACCACCTCGCGGCGCGCCTGGGTGGCCGACGGCTGCATCTGCTGGATGACCTGCTGCAGGTCGTGCTCGTCGAGCACCGGCCGGCCGGTCAGGAGGCGGTGCAGCAGCAGGCCGACGCAGAGCACGTCTTCCTCGGCGGACTCGCGGACCGCGCAGCGGGTCACGGTGCTGAAGTCCGTCGTCGCGGGAAACACCTCCTGGGCCACCTCCAGGCCGACGAGGCGGACCTTGTCGTTGGCGTCGATCAGCACGCTGGCCAGCTGGATGTCGCGGTGCGCGTGGCCCGCCTCATGGGCGAACGCCAGGCCTTCGAGCACCTGGGCCAGCCAGCCGGCGGTGTCCAGCGGCAGCGGCGCCTGCTGGCGCGCCAGGCGCTCGTCAAGCGTCTCGCCGAGGGCGCGGTCGTAGGCGACGTAGGGCCAGTTCTCGACCTGGCCGACTTCGGCCACGGGTGCCAGGTGCGGGTGCTGAACGCGGGCGGCGGCCTGGGCCTGGCGCAACCAGTGCTCCAGGGCCGTGGCGCTGTTGGGCTTTTCGCGCGGCATGCAGAGCATCAGCTCCTGGCCCTGGCGGGCGTCGAAGACGAGCCAGGCAAGGCTGCGCGCCGTCTTGGACAGCAAGGCGCGCAGCTCGAAGCGGCCGAAGGTCTTCAGCGAGGGGG
This sequence comes from Rubrivivax sp., assembly GCA_004211235.1. The sequence goes on along the minus strand of SEEY01001120.1, from coordinate 378 downwards.
CGGCGGGGCTGGGCTCGGACACGAAGGAGGGACGAGGCGAAGGCGTAACACTTGTTATCGCCGCATTGGACTCCAGGCCAAGTAGGCCAAAGCCCAAAGAAGCAGCGAAATGCCACGGATTTCCTGACTGCCAACTTGCAAACAGTGCCTTGCGTGCACCACCTCACGGTCGCCAGTACGGGCCCAGCCGGTGACCTGTGCCGGAGCTTCAGCCCGTCAGCTGGCTCCAGACCTTGTCGAGCCGCTTCACGCTGACCGGCTGCGGCGTGCGCAGCTCCTGCGCGAACAGGCTCACGCGCAGTTCCTCCAGCTGCCAGCGAAAGTCCTCCAGACGCGCATCGCGCACGCCCTTCAGGTCGGCGAGGCGCCGCGTGAAGC
>SEEY01001119.1 GCA_004211235.1 Rubrivivax sp. | reverse complement strand
TTCAACAGGTACTGGTTGTTGGCGGCCAGCGTCTCGCCGACGACCGGCCACCTCAAGCTCGGCACGGCGACGTCGCCCGCCGGCGAGACGCTGGCCGCCAACAACCAGTACCTGTTGAAGGACGGCAAGCCCTGGCTGCCGGTCATGGGCGAGTACCACTTCAGCCGCGCGCCGGCTTCGCAGTGGGCCGACCAGCTGCGCCTGATGAAGGCAGCTGGCATCGACATCGTCGCGAGCTATGTGTTCTGGAACCACCACCAGGAGCGGCCCGGCGCCTTCAACTGGCAAGGCAACCGCGACCTGCGCCGTTTCGTGCAGCTGGCGCAGGCGGCCGGCCTGAAGGTCGTCGTGCGCCTCGGGCCGTGGGCACACGGTGAGTCCCGCTACGGCGGCATACCGGACTGGATCGTCGACGCCATGCCCACGCGCAGCAACGACCCCGAGTACCTGGGCCATGTCGAGAAGCTCTATGCCGAGATCGGCGCGCAGATCAAGGGCCTGCTGTGGAAGGACGGCGGCCCCGTCATCGGCGTGCAGATCGAGAACGAATACAACATCCGCGGCGCCGGCCGCGGCGAGGAGCACATCAGCGCGTTGAAAGGCCTGGCACTCAAGGCCGGCATGGACGTGCCGCTCTACACCGTGACCGGCTGGGACGGCACGGTCTACCCGTCCGGCGAGGTCACGCCGGTGTTCGGCGGCTACCCGGACGAGCCCTGGGCCACCAGCACCAAGGAGCTGCCGCCGAAGGAAACGCATGCCTTCCGCTTCGACACCCGCGTCAGCGGCGACCTTGGCGCGCAGACGCAGTCCCACAAGCCCGGCACCGCCGAGACCGACAAGGACAAGGTGCCCTTCCTCGGCGCCGAATACGGCCCCGGCCTGCCGGCCATGTACCGCCGCCGCACGCTCGTGTCGCCGGACGACATCGCCGCCATGCTGCCCGTGCAGATCGGCTCCGGCGTCAACCTGTTCGGCTATTACATGTTCCACGGCGGCCGCAACCCAGTCGGCGTGGGCGGCACGGGCCTGGAGGAAAGCACGCTGAGCGGCGGCTACAACGACACGCCGCGCATCAGCTACGACTTCCAGGCGCCGCTCGGGCCCGACGGCCAGCAGCGCCCGGTGCTCACCAAGCTGCGCCCCTTCCACT
>SEEY01001118.1 GCA_004211235.1 Rubrivivax sp. | reverse complement strand
GATTTGAGCAGGCAGAAGAAGGCGTCCACCGCGCCCTCGGCCAGCAGCCGCTCGACGCGCTTGAGCGGCACCTGCCGTTCCAGGTCGGTGAAGCTCAGCCGCGGGTCCACCTGCTCGACCGCACGCAGCACCTCCATGCACAACCCCGGCCGGCTTGGCGCGCCGGCGGGGTCGTACTTGACGATGGCGCCAGCCTGCTGGACGGTGCGCAGCTGCACCAGGGCAGGCGGTTCCTGCGCAGCGGCGGCGGTACCCGCGAAAGCAAGGAGCAGTGCCCACAGACGCAGCATTAGGATTCAGGCACCACGGACATGTGTCCAGCATAGCGACAATCACCCGATGGCCACTCCCCGTTTCAGCTGCAGCGTCGCGGTGCAGTCCCTGCCCGAGCAGACGCATCTCGAGCAAGGGCTCTACGCCTTCAGCTACACCATCACCATCGAGAACACCGGCGACGTGCTGAGCCAGCTCGTCGGCCGGCACTGGGAGATCACCGATGCCCGCGGGCAGGTGCAGGTGGTCGACGGCCTGGCCGTCGTGGGCCACCAGCCGGTGCTGGCGCCGGGGCAGAAGTTCCAGTACAGCTCCTGGGCCCAGATCGGCACGCCGCAGGGCACGATGCGCGGACGCTTCCTGTGCGTGACGGAAGGCTGCGACATCTTCTACGCGGAGGTGGCCGAGTTCGTGCTGGCTGACAGCGCAAGCTTGCATTGAGCCCTCGCCTGGTCTGGCCCCGCTGAACGCGGGCCATCCAGTCGGTAAACAAATGGCAACGATGCTTGCGGCATTCAGCCGCTCGCACATCGCCAGACGGGCCGGCTTGGGGGCGGCCCGCCGCTCGGCCCGCGAGGGCACCACGGCCGCGCCATGCCAGAGCTGCGTTACTCGTCGCGCCGCTCGCCCTTCTTGCGGCCCGAAAACATCGTCCACCAGACGATGAGCACGAGGATCAGCAGCGCGCCGAGGGCTTCGAGGGCGAGGAGCAGCATGGCGGTGTGGGCTCGTGGCGTGTTGGCCGCGATTCTAGGAAGCTCGCGCCGTGCTCAGCCCCGCCGGTGCTTGCGCCGCGGCCTTCCACGCCTTCCCCTTCCGGTCGGCGGCGACTCAGCGCGCCGGTGCGGCATGGCCATCGACCGCGAGGTCGTCGCCTTGGGC
>SEEY01001117.1 GCA_004211235.1 Rubrivivax sp. | reverse complement strand
GCCCAGGTTGCCGCCCTCCAGCGGCATGCCGCTGGCACCGAAGCTGCGCGGCCCGAGGCCCGTCACGCCGGCCAGCAGCTGGCGCGCCGGCAGCTCGATGCCCGCGCCGAGGATGGCCAGCCCCGCCAACAGCTTGCCGCCGCTGACGACGACGAAGCTCACCGCGGCCGTCGTCAGCGCCACCAGCAGGTAGACGGTGGCCATCAACAGCGCCGTCTCGGGCAGGCCGTGCCGCAGGCGCGTGCGCAAAAACGCCAGCACGCCGCCGCTGCGCCGGCCGGCCCACACCGCCGGCCCGGCCAGGGGCCCCACGAGGATGACGACAACAAAGCACAGCCCGCCCAGCAGCACGACGCCTGCCGGCAGCACCACGGCCAGCAGCGGCGCACCGAAGAAGGGCCAGCGCGTGGCCCACAGCAGCGCTGCCAGCACCGCCACGCCGGCGCCCGCCAGCGCCAGGCAGGCCACCAGGGCGATCAGCACACGGTGGCTGCAGCGCAGCGCGTCCGACAGCGCGTCGGGCGGCTCACGCACCGGCAGGCCGCGGGCTTGGTCCATCAACATCAGTCCCGTCGTGTTGACGCCGAAAAAGGCGACAGCCAGCGCCAGGCCGAGCCACACGGCGCTCAGCCCCTCCTGCCCGCGCGCCGCGGCGGACTGCGCCGTTGCCAGCAGCAGGCCGGCGACGCAGAAGGCGGCCAACAGGGCGTAGAGCGCACGCAGGTTGCGGGGCGCGTCGATGCTGGCGAGCACGCGGGAGAGGGCGGGAAGGAGGGGAAAACTCATGGGCGCCGCGATGGTAGCGATGACATGAACATGAGATGCGGGACTCGCCAGGGTTTGTGCTAGCTCTGAAAAACAACACTTGACGGAAGGGCCTGGACGCAATCCTTGACCCCGCCACCATAATCAATTGCCTGTGTCTGGACGCGGCGCCTTCGCTTGAATGGTTCACGATGGGTTGAAGCTCCACATGGTTTTTCAGAGTTTTTTGAGTTAGAGAAGGGCTTCCCCATGGGAAACAAGCTTTATGTGGGCAACCTGGCCTACAGCGTGCGTGACGAGTCGTTGCAAGAGGCGTTTGGCCAGTTCGGTACCGTGACCTCCGCAAAGGTCATGATGGACCGCGAAACCGGTCGCTCCAAGGGTTTCGGT
>SEEY01001116.1 GCA_004211235.1 Rubrivivax sp. | reverse complement strand
TGGTCCGCCTGCTGGCCGGCATGGGCCGCGACGTGCAGGTGCTGGCCGTGACCGACGGCGGCGCCAGCCACCCGGGGTCGTCCCGCTGGCCGGCCGAACTGCTGAGGCGGGAGCGTGCGCGCGAAAGCGCCGACGCGCTGCGCCGTCTCGGCGTGCCCGACGTGCCGCTGCTGCGGCTTGGCCTGGACGACGGCCAGGTCGCCGCCCAGGCCAGGCGCCTGCAGTCGGCGCTCGACCTGCTGCTGCGGCCGGGCGACGTGCTGATCGCCACTTGCCGTTTCGACGGCCACCCGGACCATGAGGCGGTGGGCGAGGTCGCGGCGCAGGCTGCCAGCCGGCACCGCGCGTCCCTGGTCGAAATGCCGGTCTGGATGTGGCACTGGGCCGCGCCGGGCGACGCGCGCGTGCCCTGGCATCGCGCCTGCCGGCTGCGGCTGGACCAGGCCACGCAACAGGCCAAGGCCGACGCGGCGCAAGCTTTCTGCAGCCAGCTGGAACCCGACCCCAGCACCGGGCGCGACGCCATCGTCCCGCCGACGGCGCTGGCGCGCGTGCTGCGCGACGAGGAGATCTATTTCAGATGAACGGCACCGGACTGTCCTACTTCGACGAACTCTACGCGGCAAGCGACGACCCGTGGGCCATGCAACGGCGCTGGTACGAGCGGCGCAAGCGCGAACTGGTCATGGCCAGCCTTCCGCGCGAGCGCTATGCGCATGCGTTCGAGCCCGGCTGCGGCGCCGGCCACCTCACTGCCTTGCTGGCGCCGCGCTGCGAGCGCCTGCTGGCCAGCGACTTCTCGCCGGACGCCGTGCGCCTGGCGCGCGCCAGGCTGCAAGGCGCGCCGCAGGTCCTGGTCGAATGCCAGCAGGTGCCGCAACAGTGGCCCGACGCGCTGTTCGACCTGGTCGTGCTGGGCGAGTTTGCGTTCTACCTGGACGACGCCGACCTGGCCTTGCTGCAGCAGCGCAGCCTGGCTGCGCTCGACCGCGACGGCGTGCTGCTGGCTTGCCACTGGCGCCGGCCGTTTGCCGAGCGTACCCAGGACACCGACGCGATCCATGCCTGGTTCGACCGGCAGCCGCAGCTGACGCGGCTGCTGCGCCACGAGGAGGCCGACTTCCTGCTCGACGTCTGGTGCCGCGAGCCGCTGTCG
>SEEY01000296.1 GCA_004211235.1 Rubrivivax sp. | reverse complement strand
CTACCTCAGCGTGCATCTGCGCTTTGGCACGCTGTCGATCCGGCAGGCGGCGCGACTGGCCCATGAACGCAGTGCTAAGGGCAGCGCAGGAGCGGCGACCTGGCTGAGCGAGCTGATCTGGCGCGACTTCTACTTTCAGATCCTGGCCCACCACCCGCACGTGGTGGGATCCAGCTTCAAGCCGGCCTACGACGCCATCCAGTGGGAAAGCGGCGCCCAGGCCGATGCGTTGTTTGCCGCCTGGTGCGAAGGCCGCACCGGCTACCCGCTGGTGGATGCGGCCATGGCGCAGATCAACCAGACGGGCTACATGCACAACCGGCTGCGGATGGTGGTGGCCAGCTTTCTGATGAAGGATTTGGGGCTGGACTGGCGCTGGGGCGAGCGCTATTTCGCCGAGAAGCTCATCGACTACGACCTCGCCGCCAACAACGGCGGCTGGCAATGGGCCAGCAGCAGCGGCTGCGACGCTCAGCCCTACTTCCGCATCTTCAATCCGACGGCGCAGAGCGAGAAGTTCGACGCCGAGGGCCGCTTCATTCGCCGCTACTGCCCGGAACTCGCGGCGCTCGATGCCAAGGCCATCCACGCGCCCTGGGACCGCGCGCCGCTGGCAATGCAGGGGGTGGACTATCCACGGCCGGTCGTCGACCACGCCGTGGCCCGCGAGCGCACGCTGGCCCGCTATGCGGCCGTCAAGTCACGCCAGCTGCCGGCGGGCTGAGTCAGACCTCGCAGGCGCCGAGGCCCCACCCGGGCTTTTGAAGCAGCAACGGCCCGGGCCGTCAGAACAGCTCGACGTCGCTGTCGTGCGCCGCGGCTTCCTGGATGAGGCCGCTGGCCACCAGGGCCGCGTAGTTGTGGACCTGGTTGCGGCCGTGCCCCTTGGCGTGATAGACAGCCTTGTCGGCCCGCTCGAAGGCGGCGGCCGGCGAATCGCCGCCACGCACTTCCGCGAAACCGATGCTGACCGTGATGCGGCCGACCTGCGGGAAGGCGTATCGCTCGGTGTTGAGACGCAGCCGCTCAAAGGCCTCGCCGGCGTGAATCTGTTCGTCGCAACGCATCAGCACGACGAACTCCTCGCCGCCGAAACGGTAGAGCAGGTCGTGGAAGCGGAAGGAGCCGCGCATCAGCCGCGACAAGAGCAGCAGCACTTCGTCGCCGATCAGGTGGCCGAAACGGTCGTTCACGGACTTGAAGTGATCGATGTCAATGACACCGATCACATAGTGCGGTGTGGCCGGCTCGTGGCGGCGGTCTTCGGCCTCATGCCCGGCTTCAGCGCGCTTCGGCAGGTCCGACAGTACCTTGAGGAAGCTTTCATCGAAGGTCTTGCGGTTGAGCAGACCGGTCAGCGTGTCCCGCTCGGAGTAGTCGAGCAGGCCCTGGAAGTTGTGATAGATCCGCAGCACGCTGCCGACCATGCGCTGGGCGCCCGTGCCCAGGCGGCGCGTGGATAAGATTTCGATGACCCCGATCACGTCACGCTCGGTGGCGATCGGGAACAGGTAGAGCCACTGGCCGCCCTGCGCCACCTGCGTGACGCTGCGACTGCGCATGGCCTCCAGCCGAAGCGGATGGCTGGCCACCAGGGGGAGCGTCTCCGGTTTGGCCCAGAGCGGATCCGCCGTCGCAACGGCATCGCCGGCGCGCAGATGCGCACGTGTCAGCCAGCGCTCCTGGCCCGGCTCGCCCACCGTGCGGTAAATGGCGGCGGATTCGGGCTCCAGCAGGTCACGCAGCGCCATGACGAGCGTGACGTCCATGACGTCACGGTCACGGAAACCCGTCAGTTCAGCAAGGTGGTCGACAACCTGGGACATGAGGATCGGATCAGACGTCAGGCCGCTACAGCCTGGCGGGTGTACTGCCGTACCAGCCCCAGCAGATGCTCTTCGTCGTAGGGCTTGCCCAAATAGTGGTCGACTCCGAGCTGCGCAGCGTAGTCGCGGTGCTTCTGGGCGATGCGGGACGTGATCATGATGACGGGCAAGCGGGACAACCTCGAATCCGCCCGCATATTACGCACCAAATCGAAGCCGTCCATCCGCGGCATTTCGATGTCGGACAGCACCACCGAAGGCAACTCGTCACCCGAGAGCTTCTCCATCGCGTCCAGGCCGTCCTTGGCCAGCAGCACCCGGAAGCCGACGCGCTCCAGCAAGCGCTGGGTCACGCGTCGCACGGTCAGCGAATCGTCGACCACCATCACCAGCGGCGCCATCTGGGTTTCATCGACCACCGGCGCAGCGGGTGCCTGATCCGCCGTCTGGGCGGCATGCGCGGTAGCCAGGCGGGCCTGGGCATCCACGCCGTACCAATCGGCCAGCGCAACCACGTTGTAGATCAGCGCGACGTCGCCCGAGGCCAGCAGGCTGATGCCCGCCAGGCCCGGCACGCGGTTGAGCTGGGCGCCGAGGTTCTTGACGACAACCTCCTGGTTGCCGACGACCTCGTCGACGTGCAGGGCCAGTGCACCCTGGGCGCTGCGCATCAGCACGACCGGTGCATGGCGGCCATGCGTCTGGCCACGGCCGCCGTGGCCGAGCAGGCCACCCAGCCAGTAGAACGGCAGCTCGGCGCCACCATGCTTGAGCTTGCCGGTGGCGTAGGCCGCCTCGACGGCTTCGACCGGCACGCGCTGCACGGACTCCATCAAGGCAGCCGGGACGGCAACCACCTGCTCGGCGCTCTTGAGCAGCACGATCTGCGTCAGCGCCGTCGTGAGCGGCAGACGCAGCAGGAAGCTCGTGCCCTTGCCCGCGGTCGAGGTGGTCTCGATGCTGCCACCCAGCGTGCCGACCTCGGCACGGACGACGTCCATGCCGATACCGCGGCCGCTAAGCTCGGTGACCTGGCTCGCGGTGGAGAAGCCGGGCGCGAAGATCAGCCGGCGCAGCTGCGCCTCGTCGGGCTCGGCGTCGGCCGAGATCAGGCCGAGCTGCAGGCCGCGCTCGCGGATGCGAGCGAGATTCAGGCCGGCGCCGTCGTCGGCGAAATTCAGCAGCACTTCGTTGCCATGCTGGCTGACTTCGATGTGCAGCGTGCCGGCGGCTTCCTTGCCAGCCGCCGTGCGCACTTCGGGTGTCTCGATGCCGTGGGCGACGCTGTTGCGCAGCAGATGCTCGAAGGCGCCGGCCGTGCGTTCCAGCACCGAGCGGTCGAGCTCGGTCTGGCCGCCGGTGATCACCAGCTTGACCTGCTTGCCGGCATCGCGCGCGGCCTGCCGGACGACGCGGTGCATGCGCTCGCCGATGCTGTCGAAATCGACGAGGCGGGTGCGCAGCAGGTCGTCCTGCAGCTCGCGCGTCAGCCGCGACTGGGCGGCCAGCTCGTCTTCACCCGCCTGCACGTTGCGGCCCAGCGTGCGCTGCAGCGTGGCCACGTCGCCGACCGACTCGGTCAGCATGCGGGTCAGTTCCTGGAAGCGGGTGTAACGGTCGAACTCGAGCGGATCGAACTCGCGGCCGCCCTGCTGCGCCAGCTCCTGCTGGGCGTGCATCTGCGCCTCGGCCTGCAGGTCCAGCTCGCGCAGCTGCGTGCGCAGGCGCTCCAGGTTGTCGTCCAGGTCGATCAGCGCGCCCTTCATCTGGGCGAGTTCGGACTCCATGCGCGCACGGCGGATGCTGACCTCGCCGGCCTGCGTGGCCATGCGCTCCAGCAGGCTGCCCCGTACGCGGACCAGCGCCTGGCCGATGGCGAGGTTCTCGCCGGCCTGTGCGACCTCGGTGGCGTCGGCAAAGCGGCTCCAGTCGATCTCGCGGGCCGGCTCAGTCGGCGCTGCCTCGGCGACCGGCGCAGGCTGGGCGAACCGGGCCAGCGGTTCCGGCCTGGGCTCCTCGGCCTCCACCGATTCAACGGCGGAGAGCGCTGGCGCTGGCACCGGCGCGGGCGCGGGCGCCGGTGTGGGCGCTGCTGCGGCAATCGGCGCGACGACAGCCACCGGAGTGGCCGGAGCGTTCAGGCTGCGACCGAGCTCCTCGAAGGCGTGATCGAGCGCGTCGGCTTCGTGCTGCAGCGCATGCAGCTGGCCGACGTCGGCGGCACCGGCCCGCAGCAGCGCCTCAATCCCGGATTCGAGGTTGTGAGCCTGCTCGCCCAGGCGCATGGCGCCAGCCAGGCGAGCACCGCCCTTGAAGGTGTGCAGCGCGCGCATACAGGCGTCGGAGCGGCCCATTTCCGCAGGGTCAGCCACCCAGTCGCGCAGGGCGCCATGCAGGTCCTGCAGGAGGTCTCGGCCCTCTTCCTCGAAGATCGGGTAGAGCTCGGGCTCGATGGCATCGGGCAATCCGGCCTCGGGTTCCGGTTCGACGGCGGCGACCACCGCGGCTTCGGCCTCGGCTTCGGCGTGGGCTTCGGCAACTGGCTCAGGCTCAGATTCAGGCTCGACTTGCGCCTCGGGTTCAAGCGGCGTCGTGGCTTCGCTGAAGAATGCCTGCGGTTCAGCCAGCAGCCCGTCGGCCTCGCCTTGCAACGCGTCTTCCGGCAGTTGCGTGTCTTCCGGCAGTTGCGTGTCTTCCGGCAGTTGCGTGTCTTCCGGGAGCTGCGTGTCTTCCGGGAGCTGCGTGTCCAGCTCGCCGGTGAAATGGTCGTGCAGGTCCAGCGTGAGCGGCTCGTCCAACGGCGCGGCGGCCGTCATCGGCTCTTCCTGCGGCTGGTAGGCATGCAGCCGCGCAACGACGTCGGCGTCGTGCGGCTTCAGGAAGCCCGCGGCGAACTGATGCAGCAGACGGCGGATGTCGTCGGCGGCGCGGACGAAGAGATCCGCGTCATCCACCTCGTAGCTGACGGCGCGTTGCGCGCGGCCCAGCGCATGCTCCAGCTCGCGGGCGAGGCTCGACAGATCGTCGTAGCCAACCGTACCGGCATTGCCTGCCAGGGCATGCGCCTGCACCTCGCAGCTCTGCGGCACCGTCGAGTCCATCTCGACCGCCCACTCGGCCAGGCCGACGGACAGCTTGCGCGACAGCTCATCGGCCTCGTTGAGGAAGATGTTGAAGAGCGCGATGCTGATGCGCAACGGACCGATGAGCTTGTAGCCCTCGTCCAGGTCGGCCGTATCGGACGACGCACGTTCGTCGACCCTGGTTTCGACGAGATGCAGCGCCGGCGTTGATTCGACGGGCTCGAGCGCGGGGATGACCAGCGTGGTCTCCTCCGGCCGCGGCGGCGGCTCGCCCGCAGGCAGCGGCTGCGCTTCGGCGGCGGGTTCGTCCAGGTCGAGCTCGAAGCGGAAGTTGACCAGCGTCTCCTCCTCCGGCAACACCTGCGGCAGGGGCATCGGCTCGGTGGGCTCGTGGAACTCGACAGCCTCGGGTTCCTCGGCAGGCATGCCGAGGTCCAGCGTCGGTTCTTCCGTGGCCACGCCGAGCTCGAGGGTCGGCTCTTCGACCGGCAGCACGAAGCGCGCCGCGACCGCGGTGTCGGCATCGGCCGAGCTGGATTCGGTCAGGTCGAGCAGGAAGTCCGGCGCCAGGGCCGCCGCATCGCTGTCCAGCGTCGGGGCGGTGATGTCGAGCACCTCGGGCACCGGCAGCACTTCGGCCACGTCGATGGCGCCTTCGGGCTCCAGCGGGAAATCGACGGCCGGCGCCGCCTCGGCTGCAACCAGGGG
>SEEY01001115.1 GCA_004211235.1 Rubrivivax sp. | reverse complement strand
GAGTTCGACCCAGACGCTGGACAGGTCGGCCAGTTGGAAGACCGCGGCGTCTTCCTTCACGGCCTGGCCGGTACTGATCTGCTTGTCGACGACGACCCCGTCGATGGGCGCGCGCAGCTCGTGGTGCGCGAGCCTGGCCGTCGTGTCGGTGGTTGCGGCGCCGAGCGCGGCGAGCTGCTGCTGCGCGGCCTCGACGGCGATGTCGGCCTCAGCCAGCGCCTGGCGCGCCGCGAGGTAGTCCTGCTCGGCGGAGATCTTGTCCTCCCACAGCCGCTTCTCGCGGTCATGCGTCGTGCGGGCGACGGTCAGGCGCCGGCGTGCCGCCAGCAGCTCGCCGCGCTGCTCGGCCAGCGCGGGGCTCGACAGCACCGCCAGCACTTGGCCGCGCGCCACGCGGTCGCCCGCGTTCACGCGGACCGCTTCCACGATGCCGGCCAGGCGCGGCGTGACGACGACGCTGCGGTCCTGGTTCAGCTTCACCTCGCCGAGCAGCTCCAGCATGCTGGCGATCCGCGCCGGCCCGGCCGCCGCCAGCGTGATGCCGCTGCGTTGCAGCTGTTCGTCGGTGAACGTGACGCGGGCTTCGCCGTGCGGCTTGCTCTCGTCGTGCTGGTGAGCCGTTACCGGGTGCGGCGCCTGCGTGGCAGGGCCGTGCCCGTCGGCATGCGGCGCGCCTGCGCGCAGGATGGCCGCGCCGAGAACGATGCCGGTGGCCAGCACCGCGGCGACGGCCAGAGGGGTCTTGTGCTTCATGGTCAGTCCTTGTGCATGGGGCGGCCGAGCAGCCGCTCCAAGTCCGCGTCGGCGCGGTGGGCGTCGGCGCTGTGCTGCAGCAGCTGGCGGCGCAGGTGGACGAGCGTGCGCTGGGCGTCGAGCACGTCGAGGAAGGCGAACTTGCCCAGCTCATAACCCTTCAACGCTGCGTCATGCGCGGTCTGGGCCGTGGGCAGCGCCTCGTCGCGCAGCAGTTGAGCCTGCTCGCGGGCGAGCGTGAGCCGGGCCACGGCCTGGTGCACGTCGATCTGCAGCTTCAGTGTCGCGGCGGTCAAGGCCTCGCGGGCCTGGTCCTCGCGGCGCAAGGCTTCGAGCAGCGCACCCAGGCGGTCGTCGGCTTGTCGCTGCCCCTGCCAATCCATGATCGCAACCAGGGTGCGCTG
>SEEY01001114.1 GCA_004211235.1 Rubrivivax sp. | reverse complement strand
GGGCGGCATGGTCGACCTCGGCGCCGCGACCGACCCGCGTGCCCGGGAGATCGAGCGCCGCGCCGTGCTGTCGCTCTACCTGATGCGCGTCAACTACGCCGGCAGCTTCCCGCCCGCCGAGACTGGCCTGCAGCACCTGAGCTGGTTCGGCAAGCACAACTCCGAGGTCTATGGCTTCCACGCCGCGCAGTTCTACCAATGGGGCCATGTGGAGCTGCTGGAGAAGGGCCTGGGCTGGTATCTGAAGCAGCTCCCGAAGGGCATCGCGCAGGCGAGGGCGGAAGGCTTTGACGGCGTGCGCTGGCCCAAGATGTCGGGCCTGGACGGCCGCCCGACACCCGGCGGCATCAACCCCTACATCATCTGGAACCAGCCCAACCCGATCTACTTGGCCGAGCTGGTCTACCGCGCCAAACCGACGAAGGAAACACTGCAGCGCTATGGCGACATGGTGTTCGAGTCGGCGAAGTTCCTCGCCTCGTTTGCGCAGCGCGACCCGGCCACCGGCGTCTACCACCTCGGGCCGCCGCTGAAGAACGTCAGCGAGAGCACGTCGGTGGAATTGGTGCGCGATCCGAGCTTCGAGCTGGCCTTCTGGCACTACGGCCTGAGCGTCGCGCAGCAGTGGCGCCAGCGTCTGGGCCTGCCGCCCGAGCCGCGCTGGGCGGACGTCATCGACCACCTCGCGCCGCTGCCCGAGCAGGACGGCAAGTACCTCGAGATCGACGGCATCCGTGACATCTTCAAGCCGGGCAAGCAGGGCGCGCCGTCGTCGATGCTGCTGGCGCTCGGCTACCTGCCGGCCGGCCCCAAGCTCGACATCGAAACCGCCCGCCGCACCTTCCACGCGGTGCATGAGCAGCGCGGCGCGGACGGCGGCTGGGTGAGCTGGCAGATGGGCCAGGGTGCGTTGACGGCGGCGCGGCTTAACGAGCCGGACCGCGCCGTCGCCATCCTCGCCAACGCCGCGCCTGCCGCCCGCTTCATGCCCAGCGGCTACAGCCGCCGCCCGCGCGACCCCGAGGGGGCGGTGGCGTATCTGCCCACCAACTCGGCCTATCTGATGGCGCTGGGCCTGATGGCGGGCGGGTGGGACGGCGCACCGGCCGGCCCCGCGCCCGGCTTCCCCAGGGACGGCGCCTGGACCGTGCGTGCCG
>SEEY01001113.1 GCA_004211235.1 Rubrivivax sp. | reverse complement strand
CGCGAGACGTGCTGTCGGTGGCCTTCTCCACGCAGCGCGAGGGCCCCGACGCAGCCGGCGTGCAGACGGCACTTAGGCAGGCCCTCGACGCTGCACTCGCCGAGGCGCGCAAGGTGGCCAAGCCGGGCCAGGTGGATGTGCAGACCGGCAACTTCGGCCTCTACCCGCGGCACGATCCGAAGAGCGGCAAGCTCAACGGCTGGCAGGGCAGCGCCGAGCTGCTGGTGGAGGGCCGCGACACGGCGGCCGTGGCGCAGCTGGCGGGCCGCATCAGCACGCTGACCATCGCGCGGGTGGGCTACATCCTGTCGCGCGAGACGCGCGAAAAGGCGGAAGCCGACATCACCGCGCAAGCCATCGCCCGCTACCGCGCCAAGGCCGCGGAGTACGCGCGGTTGTTCGGTTATGGCGGCTTCGTCGTCGGCGAGGTGAGCGTGTCGAGCGACGAACCGCAGGCGCGGCCCATGATGGCCATGATGCGCATGAAGGGCGAGGCGGCCGACGCAGCGCTGCCCACCGAGGCCGGCCACGCCACCGTGACGGTGAACGTCAACGGCTCGGTGCTGCTGACGAAGTAGCGCGTGTGACCGGCCGGCGGTCCGGACGGCGTCCCTCAGTCAGACGGCTGTCCAGCCGCCGTCCATCGCCCAGGCCTGGCCGCGCACGTTGATCGCGGCGTCGGTGCACAGGAACACCGCGAGCGCGCCGAGTTCTTCGGGCGTCGTGAACTGCAGCGAGGGCTGCTTCTCGGCCAGCAGCCGGCGCTTGGCCTCGTCGTTGCCCACGCCGTCTTTCGCGGCCAGGGCGTCGACCTGCTTCTGCACCAGCGGCGTCAGCACCCAGCCGGGGCAGATCGCATTGACGGTGACGCCGGTGGTTGCCGTCTCCAGCGCGACGCTCTTGGTGAAGCCGACGAGCCCGTGCTTGGCAGCCACGTAGGCCGACTTCTGCGCGGAGGCCACCAGCCCGTGCGCCGACGCGATGTTGATGATGCGGCCCCAGTTCTTCGCCAGCATGCCGGGCAGCGCCAGCCGCGTGGTGTGGAAGGCCGAGCTGAGGTTGATGGCGATGATCGCGTCCCATTTCTCGACGAGGAAGTCCTGCACCGGCGCCACATGCTGGATGCCGGCGTTGTTGACCAGCACGTCGATGCCGCCG
>SEEY01001112.1 GCA_004211235.1 Rubrivivax sp. | reverse complement strand
TTCCTGTTCTGCACGCGCCGCGCATTCGATGCGGCCGGCGGCTTCGACGAAGGCTTCTATGCGGGCGAGGACGTTGCCATGAGCCGCGCGCTTGCGGGGCAGGGTCGCTTCATCATCCTGCGCGAAGCGGTGCTGACCTCGGCGCGCAAGCTGCACACCTTCAGCGCGTGGGAACACCTGAAACTGGTGCTGCGTTTCGCCTGGCGCAGGAAACACCTGCTGACGTCGCGGAAGCACCTGGACCTCTGGTACGGCAAGCGCCGCGACTGACGGCGCCTGCCTCGATCGTCATTGGTTTACGGGCCGGGCGGCGCCACTCCTGATCGCCTCCTCCATGATGCGGCTGGCTTCGCGCGAGGCGCGCTTGCTGGCAGCGGCCTGGCGGCTGCCCAGCGCGGCCTGTTCGCGACCCAGGGCAGCCTGACGCTGCGACAGGAATTGCATCTGCTCGCCCATGCCGCGTTGCTGCGCTTCCAGCGCGGCCATGCGTTCCCGCTGCGCTGCATTCGCGCGCACCGCCGCCCCCTGCGCGCTGGCGGCGACGGCATCGGCGGCCTCGCGGGCGGCGATGGCGGAGACCTGTGCCGCGATTTCGGCCTGGCGCGCGCCGAGTTCGCCTTGCTGCACGCCCAGCTCACCTTGCTGGGCACCCAGGCGGCCCTGCTGTTCGCCGACCACGCCCATCTCCTCGTGCACGGATTTGAGCTTGCGCAGGGTCGCAGGGTCACGCACCACATAGCGCGCGCCGCCCTTGCGCAACCACAAGAGCTCCTCGTCGCCGCGACGCTGGCGTTGGGCTTCGCGCATGTCCTGGCTGGAGCCGGCGGCGCGGGAGGTGCGGGAGGTGCGGGTGGCACGGGTGCAACACGCGAGGCAGGCGGTGCGGGCGCAGCGGGCGGTGCCGGCATCGACACGCTGGGTACAGGCGGTGCAGGCGGTGCAGGCGGCGGTGGCGGTGCCGCGAGGCCGGGTGCCTCGACGCTCGCGACGACCGCCACCGGCGCCGCCGTAACGGCGGGACGCGCGTCGATGGCGGCGACTGGCGCGACGGCCGGCCTGGGCGCTGCCGCAGCCATGGCGGCAGCGGGGGCCCTGGCTTCGGCCGGTGCGGCGGTGATGCGGTAGGGCATCACGCCGAGAACGGCAACGATACCCAGGA
>SEEY01000295.1 GCA_004211235.1 Rubrivivax sp. | reverse complement strand
GGGCATGACGGCCGCCGGCCAGCTCTGCGACAAGCGCGGGCCCTACCGCGCCGCGCTGGCCGGGCTCGCGGCCTTCCTGGCCGGCCTGCTGGTGGCAGGTTTTGCCACATCCATGTCGGCGCTCGTGCTGGGCCGGGCGCTGCAGGGCCTGGGCACCGGCGTGCTGGGTGTGACGCTCTACGTTGGCGCCGGTCGCGTCGTGCCGCAGGCGCTGCACCCGCAGATGTTCGCGCTGTTCGCCGGTGCCTGGGTCGTGCCCGGCCTCGTCGGGCCGGCGCTGGCGTCCTTCCTCGTCCAGGCCTTTGGCTGGCGCTCGGTCTTCCTGGCCGTCGCCGCGGCCGTGCCGGTGGCGGCGGCGCTGATGCTGCCCGCCATCAGGCGCGTCGGCTCGGGCACGGGCGAGGCACTGCAGTGGGGTGCCATGCGCTGGGCGCTGCTGGCCAGCGGTGGCGCGCTGCTGCTGCATGCGGCCAGCCAGCAGGCCGGCATCGCCGCGGGGCTGCTGTTCGGCGCCGGCCTGGCGCTCGCGGGCATCGCGGCGCTGCGGCTGCTGCCGCGCGGCACGCTGGTGGCCGCGCGCGGCCTGCCCACGGTCATCCTGCTGCGTGGCTTCATCGCAGCGGCGTTCGCCACGTCCGAGGCCTTCCTGCCGCTGCTGCTGACCCAGCACTTCGGCTGGAGCCTCACGCAGGCCGGCATCGCACTGAGTGCCGGTGCTGTCACCTGGAGCCTCGGCAGCGCCGTGCAGGCCCGCGTGCGCAGCGAGGCCGCGCGGCGGCGCCTGCTGCCCTCCGGCTTCGCTCTGGCGGCGGCGGGCATTGCCGTCGTCATGACGCCCCTGCTGTGGGCGGCGTTGCCGGCCTGGCTGGTCCTCGTGGGCTGGGTCGGCGTGGGCCTGGGCATCGGCCTGTCGTTTCCGATGCTGTCGGTGCTGCTGCTCAAGCTGTCGCCCGAGGACCAGCAGGGCAGCAACACCTCGGCGCTGCAGCTGGCCGACGCCCTCGTCAGCAGCGCCGCGCTGGCCGGCGCCGGCCTGCTGTTCGACCCGGCCACCCGCCAGGTGCTGCCGGTGCTGCTGCTGGCCTGCGTGCTCGCCGCGGCGGCTTCGGCGCTCAGCCCGCGGGCGCTGCGCTAGGTCGGCGGGCCATGCCGGGCCATGGCCCGCCGCAGGCCGCGCCGTGGCTCCCCTGGGCGATGCCGCAGCGGGGCGGGCGGCCGACGATGCGGGCCATTCCCTACACGCCGGAGCCCGTCATGCACACCGCCCTTCCTTCCACTTCGCGCACTGCGCTGACCCTGCTGCTCGGCCTTGCCGGTTTCGGCCTGCTGGCCGACGTGACCGAAGCCCAGACCCCGCAGCAGCGCCGCCTCGTGCTCGACATCGAGCTGCAGCGCCAGGGGTCCGTGCAGGCCAGCGCCGAGCGCGGTGAGCAAAAGCTCAACCAGCGCTGGCAGCTCAGCGCGCTGCTGCAGACCGATGGCTCGCCCATCCCCTACAACCCGCTGGACCCGGAGGACCATCGCCGACAGCTGCAGGCCGCGCAGGCCGCCCAGGCTCAGGGCCAGCGCATCGCCGCCGCCATGCCGGCAGCCCCCATGCCCGACATGGCTGCGCTGCAGGCCAAGGCGCAGGCCTTGCAGGCCAGATGCGGCCAGGACAGCGCCTGCCTGATGCGCGAGGCGTCGGCGCTGACCGCTGCGACGATGCCGGCCGCCGTCCAGGGCCGGATGCAGGCCTATGGCAATGCCGCGGCTGCCTGTGAAAAGCAGCCCGCCGGCAAGGCCCGCACCGCCTGCCAGGCCGAAGCGCGCCGCCAGGCCGGCGGCGGTGTCGATGCGCCGGACGACAGCGGCCCGGCCACGCCCTATCTGCTGTTCACCGGCACGATGGATTGCAATCTGCAGCTCGCGGCGAAGCTGGACAACCGAGTGCAGGGTCGCTTCGGCGACGTGCAGGGCTGGGTCAACTACACGGAGACGGCCCAGGGCAGCGAGAGCCGTCGCGATGACCGCTACTGCCCGACGCTGCAGGTCGTGCTGGACACCCGCAACGGCCGCGCCTGGGCGTCGCTGGGCACCGTGCCGCAGGACGTGCAGAGCGTCAGCACCCGCGAGGAAACCGGCCGGCGTGGGCAGCGCCACGAGGGCCGCATCGGCCTGCAGTGGCAGGAGGCGCAGGCCTGGCTGGAGCACAAGCTCGTGCAGCTGAGTTCAGAAGGACAGGATCAGGCGAAGCTGCCGGCCGGCACGGGCCAGGCGGAGATCAGGATGAAGTGGAGCTTCAGGCCGGCTTGAGCGCTCAGGCCGCCGGCGGCACCCGCGCATCCGTCACGCGCCGCTGGCGCCGCGACGCCGCCGCGCGCAGGTGGATGAGGGACTCGACGCGCTTGAGCAGGTCGCGGTCGTTCCAGGGCTTCTTGAAAATGCCGTAGACGCCTTCGATCTGACCCACGCGGCCATGCAGCTCGTCGTGGCCGGTGATGGCGATGACCGGCAGGTCTTCGGTTTCAAGGCTGCCGTGCACGTCGGCGATCAGCTCGAAGCCGTCCTTGTTGGGCATTTCCAGGTCGGTGATCAGCACGGCGATCTCGGGCCGGGCCTCCAGCGCGGCGCTCGCCTCGTTGCCGTCATTGACCTGGACGACGGTGAGGCCGGCGCCTTCGAGCAGACGCTTGAGCTTGGTGCGCACGACGGCGGAGTCGTCGGCGATGAGGATGGTGGCCGGGCCTTCGGGCACCACCGGCGTGGCTGACGGCGGCTGCATCGGCGTGGGCGCCGTGACGAAGGCGCTGGCCATGGACGGGCCGCCCGCGCCCGGTGGCGACGACAAGGGCGGCAGGGGCGGCAGCACGACCGGCCCGCCGGCGTGACGGGAGCGGCCTTCGGGCGGGCGCTGCGGCGGCGTGTACTCGCGCGGGGGGCGGTAGTCGTCACGCTTGAAGGCGGCGATGAGCACGATGATGGCCAGCGGCACCGCGATCAGCACCGGCATCAGATAGGCGCCCAGCAACTCCTGCAACTCGTGAAACATCGACTCCGTCCCTGGCGTGTGTGTGCGGGCAGCCTATCACCCGCCACCCGGGTTCACCACTCAGGAAAGCCGGCATTTGTCGACGGACGCCGGCCTTTTCACGCCTTTCGCGTCAGTCCCTGGCGTTTACGCAGCCACGGCCGTTGACGAGGCAGCGCGCATAGCCGGGGTCGTTCTTCAGCAGGAACATGGCGCGCGCTGCGAAAGCGGTGCCTGCGAAGTCGGAGAACAGGCCGTCCACGCCGAGTTCGTAGAAGGCCAGGTACTCGTTGACGGGGTTGCCCTGGTAGTCGCTCGCCAGGCGCTTCTGCTCGCTGCGGAAGGTGTAGGGGTGCACCATCAGGCCGAGTTTGTGGGCGTTCGCGACGATGTCCGTGGCGGGCAGCAGCTTGCGGTCTCGCTCGTCGACGAGACCGTCGCCGTTGCTGTCGGCGCAGCCGCCACCGGCGGCGACCACCTTGCAGGCGCTGGACATCAGATAGACCTTCCACGGACCGATGCCGTCGGCGTAGCCGCGCACCTCGGCGAGACCGGCGGGGGTCAGCAGGTCCTTGAACAGGCCTGCGCGGCCGGACACGACCCAGTCGTAGGGCTTGTCATAGGGCTTGTTGAAGGCCAGGCTGCCGTCCGGGTTCACGTCATCAGCGTCGACGAGCTGCACCAGGCGCAGGCTGGACTTGCTGCGGATGTACTTCAGGTTGGCCGTCTCGAACGACTGCACGATGACGGGTGCGTTGCGATGGTTCCAGCCGGCGCGCTCCAGCACGCGCAGCAGCCGGTCTTCCAGCGCCAGGCCGAGTTGCTGGTGATAGGTCGGGTGCTTGGTCTCGGGATAGATGCCGATGCGCCGCCCCTCCTCGACCGACTTGCGCTTCGCGAAGGCGATCACCTCCTCAAGGGTCGGGATCTCGAAACGGCCGTTGAAGCTCGCGTCCCGGTCGGCGAGCGGCTGGATGGCGCGCAGGGTCTTGATTTCGGCCAGTGTGAAGTCGCTGGCGAAGAAGCCCACTTCAGGCACGCCGTCGACGAGGGCGGTGCGCTTGCGCGACGCGAACTGCGGCAGCGTCGACACGTTGGTCGTCGCCATCAGGTTCGGTTCGTGGCGCGCAATCAAGTGGCCGTCCTTCGTCGCGACGAGGTCGGGCTCGATGTAGTCGGCACCCATGGCAATGGCGAGCGCATAGCCTTCGAGCGTGTGGTCGGGAAGGTAGCCCGCGGTGCCGCGGTGGCCGATGATCAGCGGCGCGTTCTCCGCCCGGGCGCGGCCGTGGTCGCGAGCCTCGGCGTGGGCCGCCAGCGAGGCGAGGGCGAGCAGGCCGATGGCGGCCCACAGCAGGGTTTTGTTCATGGTGAGGACTCCAGTCAGGACGGCCGCAGGCTAGGCAGCGCAGGTGACAGGCCCGTGACCCACCTCCCCCTAACTCGACCTCAGAACGTGATGACGAAGCAGGCGCCGCCGCCGGGCCGCCGGGCGTGTCGCACCGTGCCGCCCAGGCCGTGCACCAGCTGGCGCACGACGGCCAGGCCGACGCCGCTGCCGCCGTCGCGCGTGGTGAAGAAGGGCGTGAAGATGCGCTGCTCCAGCCCCGGCGCCACGCCCGGGCCGTTGTCGGCCACCGTCAGCCGCAGGCGGGCGCCGCGGCTCAGCCGGGCCTCGATGGAGAGCCTGGGCGGTTGGGATGCAGCGCGGCCGGCGCAGGCCTGGAGCGCGTTTTGCGCGAGGTTGATGAGCACCTGCTCCAGCTGCGCAGCGTCGGTGCGCAGGGCCAGCGTCTCGGGCTCCACGCTCAGTGCTACCGCGCCGCCGGCCGCCGCCCAGGCCGGCTCAACCAGGCGCTGCACCGCCTGCAGCAGCGGCAGCAGCGGCGTATCGGCCAGCGTCGGCGCGGGGGGCTGGCTGACGCTGCGGTAGCGCTCGACGAAGCCCTGCAGATGCGCCGCGCGCCGCGCCAGCGTGGCCAGCGCCGCCTGCAGCTCCTGCTGCTCGCCCGCCTCCAGCAGCGCCGGCGCGCTGGCGGCGAGCGAGGCGATGGGGGTCAGCGAATTCATGATCTCGTGCGTCAGCACCTGCACCAGCTGGCGCCAGGCAGCGAGGGTCTCGGTTTCCAGCTCCGACTCGATGGGCGCCAGCGCCGCCAGCCGCCAGGCTTCGCCCTGCACCGTCAGGGCCGACACGGCCAGCACCGCGCGCTCCTGGCCGTGCTCGGTGGGCAGCGTGACGACGCGGCGGCCCGGCGCGGCGTCCAGCAGCGCCAGCAGTCCGGCGGGCTCGACGGCGCGGCCGGGGGCGATCAGGCGGCGCGCCGCGGCGTTCAAGGCCAGCGGTTCCTGGCCGGCGACGAGGCGCCACAGCGCCAGCGGCGCGTGCTCCAGCGCAGCGTCCAGGTCGGGCCGGCGCTCAGGCGGCGGGTCGGCCGGCAGTGGCCTGGGCCGCTGCGCCCGGCGGGTCAGCGCGGCCCAGCCGAACGCCGCCGCGATCACGCCGGCCAGCGCACAGGCCACCAGCAGGCGCGGTGACTCCACAGACGCGGCGGCACCGGCCGCACTCGCCGCCAGCGCCAGCGCTGCCGCCGCGTCTGTGGAGTCACCGCGCCTGCTG
>SEEY01001111.1 GCA_004211235.1 Rubrivivax sp. | reverse complement strand
CTGCTGCGCCGCTCAAGGCCATGATGCTGGCGCTGCTGGACCTGCTCAAACCAGTGGAGCTGGAAAAGGGCCAGTTGCGCCTGAACGACTGGGACGCCGACCGCCTGCGCGCCCTGGAGGAAGACGCCCAAGGCCGCTGGGAAATCCACGGCGACGCCGGCTTGCGGGCGCTGGGCGCGCGCCTGCTGGCGGCCGGCGCGCCCGCGGCGGTAGAGCAGCCCGCGGGCCTGGGGCTGCAGCTGCGCCCCTACCAACTGCAGGGCCTGGCATGGCTGCAATACCTGCGCAATCACCACCTCGCCGGCATCCTGGCCGACGACATGGGGCTGGGCAAGACCGCACAGGCGCTCGCCCACATCTGGGCCGAGAAGCAGGCCGGGCGGCTCGACCGGCCGGCTCTCGTCGTCGTTCCCACCTCGCTGCTCTTCAACTGGCAGCAGGAGGCCGCCCGCATCGCGCCGGGGCTGCACGTGGCCACGTGGCACGGCCCCGATCGCGCGGGCGTGGATCTGGCCGGTGCCGACCTCGTGCTCAGCACCTACAACCTCGTCTGGCGCGACTTGCGCGCCTTGTCCGCCCGGCCGTGGCACCTGCTGATTCTCGACGAAGCCCAGGCGGTCAAGAACGCGCATGCACGCGCCGCCCGCGCGCTGCGGCGGCTCGACGCGCGCCACCGCCTGGCGCTCACCGGCACGCCGCTGGAGAACCACCTCGGCGAGCTGTGGTCGCTGTTCGACCTGTTGCTGCCCGGTTTGCTCGGCGACGCGCGCACCTTCGCCCGGCACTGGCGCAAGCCCATCGAGGTGAACCGCGACGGCGCCCGCGCCCGCTTGCTCGCGGCGCGTGTGCGGCCCTTCATCCTGCGCCGCCTCAAGACTGAGGTGGCTGCCGAACTGCCGCCGCTGACCGAACTCGTCAGGCGCGTGCCGCTGGTGGGCCAGCAGAAGCAGCTCTACGAAAGCGTGCGCGTGGCGGCCGACCACATGGTGCGCCGCATCCTCGAGCGTGACGGCTTCAACCCCGCCAGCCTCATCAGCGTGCTCGACGCCATGCTGAAGCTGCGCCAGGTCTGCTGCGACCCGCGCCTGCTCAAGGGCGTGGAGATGGCACCGCACACCGAGCGCGCCAAGATCGAATGGCTGCGCGAGCACCTGCCCGAC
>SEEY01001110.1 GCA_004211235.1 Rubrivivax sp. | reverse complement strand
CAGCTTGTCACCGTCCACCACCGCGTTGCCGCCGGTTGCATCGACGTCGACGCGCAGGCCGCGCGCCTGCCAGAGCAGCCGCTGCTCGTCCACGACGCGCGCCAGCAACGCGCCCACGTCGACGGCCTGGCGCTGCAGTTGCAGGGAGCCGGAAGCGAGCGCTTGGTAGCTCAGCAGGTCTTCGATGCGGCGCTGCAGTTCGGCGCTGTTGTCGCCGAGGATGCGCACGATCTCGGCCTGGTCAGCCGTCAGCGGGCCGGCCACGCCTTCATGCAGCAGCGCCGCACCTTCACGGATCGAGGCCATCGGTGTCTTCAGCTCGTGCGAGATGTGCCGCACGAAGCGGGTCTTGTCGGACTCCAGCGCGGCCAGCCGCTGGCGCAGCCATTCCAGCTGACGACCGAGCCGTCGCATATCGACCGGCCCGCCGATCTGCACGGGCTCGTCGAAGCGGTTATCGCCCAGCCGGCCGATGGCCGCCTCGACCGCGGTCAGCGGCTGCAACAGCCAGTGGCCGAAGCCCAGGGCCAGCAACACGGCGAGCGCGAACGCGCAGGCGACCAGCGCGCTGATGAGCCGGCGCTGCTGCTCCAGTTCGGCCAGCACGGCGTCGCTGCGGCGGTCCATCGCGCGCTGGCCCTGGGCCGCGATGGTCTCGTTGAGCGCATGCAGGCGGGCGAACACCGGCGTCAGCCGCTTCAAGCCACCCTGCCGGACCCGGGACGGCGCCCGCAACACGTCGCCAGCGGCATCGGCCTGCTGGCGCCACTCATCAAGCAGCCCGCGCGCCGCCGGCTCATCCAGCAGCCCGGCCAGCGCCACCTGCGCGCGCCGGGCATCGGCCCATGCCTCTTCGTATCGCTGGCGCAGGCCGGCATCGTCCAGCACGAGGAACTGCCGCGCGCTGCGCTCCATGGCCACAGTACGCTCGGCCAGGCGCTGGGCCTCGGCCGTCAGCGTGGCGGCGTGCTGGGACGCTTCCCGGCCCTGCAGCGCCACATGCTCCAGCGCCAGCATGGCCTGGGCCGCTGCGCCGCCGAGCGCCGCGGCGATCAGCAGGAAGGCCGCCAGCAGGCACTGGCGAAAGGACAGTCCGCGCAGGCCACGCAAGCCATCGCCGCGCAGGCGTTGCCGGGCCGGGTCGGCGAGAGGCCGGGCGG
>SEEY01001109.1 GCA_004211235.1 Rubrivivax sp. | reverse complement strand
GTGTGCGGCGCGGCGCGGTCCACGCCGATGGTGTGCAGCAGGAACAGGCCGTCGGGCGCGAGCAGGCGGCGTGCGGTGTCGAAATA
Source organism: Rubrivivax sp. (assembly GCA_004211235.1). The sequence goes on along the minus strand of SEEY01001109.1, from coordinate 1,074 downwards.
GACGCCGTAGTTCTTCAGCCCCACGTGCTCGAACATGCCGACCGAGACGATCTTGTCGAAGCGACCCTGCAGGGAGCGGTAGTCCTGCAGCAGCAGCGTCACCGGCAGGCCGGCGCAGCGCGCTTCGGCCAGTGCGAGCTGCTCCTGGCTGATGGTCACGCCGGTCACGCGCACGCCATACCGCTCGGCCGCAAAGCGCGCCAGCCCGCCCCAGCCGCAGCCGATGTCCAGCAGCGTCTCGCCGGCCTTGAGCTCCAGCTTGCGGCAGATCATCTCCAGCTTGTGTGACTGCGCCTGCTCCAGGTCTTGCGCATGCGCCCAGTAGGCGCAGGAATAGATCATCCGCGTGTCGAGCATCGCCTCGAACACGTCGTTGCCGGCGTCGTAGTGGCGCTCCGCCACCTGATGCGCCCGGTCCACCGTCTGCAGGTTGAGCAGGCGCTGGCGCAGGCTCTCCGCCAGCAGCTTGAGCTTCGCGGGGCCTGGCGCCGTGCGGTCGAGCTCGGCGCGGAGGAGCCGTTCGAACATCATGTCCAGGCGCTCGCAATCCCAGTCGCCGTCGACATACGACTCGCCGGCGCCGAGCGACCATTGCGTGACGATGCGGCCGAAGGCGCGCGGGTGGTTCACGCGCATGTCCCACGGCCGCATGCCGCCGATCTCCACGTCGGCGCGGGCCAGCAGTTCGCGCAGCACTTGCGGCGCGCGGCCGGCCGGTTGCGGTTGGGGGCCTTGCGGCCGGGTCAGCGTGGCTTGCTCCGAATGCATGCGGAACGCTCCTTTCCGACGAACACGCCGCGCCTGGCGGCCGGCGATGGCGCCAGTTTGCCGCTGCGGCGGCCGGGTGGCAGCCCCAAGGTCGGGTGTTGTGCCGGCGAGCGGGTGCGCGGCTCCGGTGCGCCCCGTCAGGGCAGGCCCCAGCCGAACGGGTCGGCCGGGTCGATGAGCAGCGTGGCCTCCGCGGTCACGAAGGCCACGCTGCTCATCGACCCGGCCGACCCGTTCGGCTGGGGCCTGCCCTGACGGGGCGCACCGGAGCCGCGCACCCGCTCGCCCGCACAACACCCGACCTTG
>SEEY01001108.1 GCA_004211235.1 Rubrivivax sp. | reverse complement strand
GTGCAGGTGCAGGTGCAGGTGCAGGTGCAGGTGCAGGTGCAGGCGCTGGCTCAGGTGCCGGTGCTGGCGTGGGAGCAGGCGCGGGTGCAGGTGTCGGCGCCGGGGCTGGTGCCGATGCGTCCGACGTCTGCGACGCCAGTTCCCGGGCGATCCTGTCCCCGGGCGTGGGCCGGGCATCCGGCGACAGGCCGGCCGGAGCAGATACGGCTGCAGCAGTCGTTGCATCGGCCTCGGCCGCATCGGCCGGTTGCACGTGCACCAGCGGCTGGGCACGCACGTCGGGTTTCACCGACCGGTTCGGTGCGTACGCGGACGCGCCTTTCGGCACGTCGACGCAGCCGCCGTCGTTGCACACCGCCACCAGGCCGCCGATGACGCCGAGGCGCAGGCCGTCGCTCACGTCCGCGGTGTACTCGGTCCCGCGGATGCCGATGGTGCCCGACGGCGTGTCGAGCTTGTAGTTGTCGGTGCGCGGCTTGCCGATGCTGCCGCTCACGGTGCGCAGCGCACCCCCGAGCAGGCTCATGAAGCCGCGTTCATCGTTGCCGGCCGCCCCGGCGAGGTGGTAGTCGTCCAATCGAAGCGTGGTGCGCTCGCCCAGCGCCATCAGCGCGCCGTCGACCATGCGAAGCTGCACGCGGCCCTTGCCGGTCTGCACGGTTTCACCCGACTCGACGACGGCGCCAGCCTTGAGTTCCCGCACCACCCCCTTGGCGGAGAGCACGCGCACGTCGCCGCTCGCGAACAACGCCGTGGCCGAGGGTGCTGCTGCAGCCAGGCCATGGACGACACACAGCGCCGCGAGGGACAGCACGTTGCGCAGGCCGGTGAAAGATGCCGGCGCGCGGCGGTGGGGCGCGCCAGACGAACGCCGTACAGCTTGCATGCGGCTCATTGAAAACTCCTGTGCGCGGTGACCTGGAACACGTTGCGCGAATAGTCGTAGAGCACGACGTTCGATCCCGCGCGGGCGCGGCGGGCCTGCGCGATCAACTGCCAACGGGGATCGGCCTGCCAGCGCAGACCGCCGGCGAAATCGTTCTGGCGGTCCCGCCGGCCCACGTCGAAGAAAGGCTCGCTGCCGCCGTAGCGGCGCCACTCGTGTTGCCATTCGGCAAAGCCCGTGACGCCGGCGCCGAGGCGCTGCTCCAGCCCCAGAC
>SEEY01001107.1 GCA_004211235.1 Rubrivivax sp. | reverse complement strand
GGCTTACACCCGGTCTCGCAGGTGACGCGCTACCTACAATTGCGCCCCATGCGCATCCTGATTTCCAACGACGACGGCTACCTCGCGCCGGGCCTCGCTGCCCTGGTGAAAGCCTGTGAAGGGCTCGGCGAGCTCGAGGTCATCGCCCCGGAACAAAACGCCAGCGGCACGTCCAATTCGCTGACGCTGAATCGCCCTCTCAACGTCTACCGTGCCGCCAACGGATTCCGTTATGTCAGTGGCACGCCGTCCGACGGCGTGCACCTGGCCTTGAGCGGCCTGATCGGCTACCGCCCGGATCTGGTGGTCTCGGGCATCAACAACGGCGCCAACATGGGCGACGACACACTGTACTCAGGCACCGTGGCCGCGGCGACGGAGGGTTACCTGTTCGGCATCCCGTCCATCGCGTTCTCGCAGGTGGAGAAGGGCTGGGGCGACCTCGACGCCGCCGCTCGCACCGCCCGCAGCGTGATCGAGAAGGTGCTGGAGGGCGGGCTGGACCGAGCCTTCCTGCTCAACGTCAACATCCCCAACCGGCCCGACGCCGACGCGCTGCCGCGCCGCATCACGCGGCTTGGCCGGCGGCACTACTGCGAAGCCGTGATCGAGCAGGTCAACCCGCGTGGCGAGACGATCTACTGGATCGGCCCCGCCGGTGACGCGCGCGACGCGGGCGAAGGCACCGACTTCCACGCCACGGCCAACGGCCAGGTCTCCATCACCCCGCTGCAGGTCGACCTGACCGAGCACGCCACCCTTGGCGCCTGGGCCCAGCGCCTGGGGCTTTGATGACGACGCCCAAGCGCTTTCCTGCCAGCCTCAAGTCGGCAGCCGCGCCGCAGCGCGAGCTGCTGATGCCGCAGCGCCACCTCCACCAGGCCACCCGAGACGCCGCGCGTCTGGCGCGCCCCAGTGGCACCGGCCTAGACAGCGGGGCCGTGCGCCAGCGCATGGTCGAGCGGCTGCGCGCCGAGGGCAAGTTCGACGAACGCGTGCTGGCCGCCATGGCCACGGTGCCGCGCCATGAGTTCGTCGACACGGCGCTGGCCGCCCAGGCGTACGAAGACACCGCGCTGCCCATCGGCCACGGGCAGACGATTTCCAAGCCCTCCGTGGTCGCCCACATGCTTGGGCTGCTGATGGCCGGCAGCGCGGTGT
>SEEY01001106.1 GCA_004211235.1 Rubrivivax sp. | reverse complement strand
ACATGAGCCCGAAGGCGGGCTGGCAATCGCTGTTCACGCAGGTGGCCAAGTGAGCCTCGACCGCCGCGGGCTGCTGGCGCTGCTGGCCGCTCCACCCGTTTGGGGCGCCACCGATTGCAGCGACGCGCCGGGCCAGCCCTATCTGCCGCCGTGCAAGCCCTGGCCGAAAGGCATCGAGGGCCAGCGCAAGGCCGACCTGGGCAATGGCAGCTTCATGAACCCCGTGCTGGCCGGCGACCGGCCCGATCCGTCCGTGTTGAAGGACGGCGACGACTACTACCTGACGCACTCCAGCTTCGAGGCGGTGCCGGGTCTGCTGATCTGGCATTCACGCGACCTCGTCAACTGGCGGCCGGTGGCCAACGCGCTGCACGAGGCGGTGGGCAGCGTCTGGGCGCCCGACCTGTGCAAGCACGGCAGCCGCTACTACCTCTACCTGCCCGTCAAGGCGCAGCCCAACGACATCCTCGTCATGTGGGCGGACCGCATCGAAGGCCCCTGGTCCAAGCCGGTGGCGCTGGGCTTGTCCAGGCACATCGACCCGACGCATGTGGCCGGCGAGGATGGCAAGCGCTGGCTGTACCTTTCCGGCGGCGACCGCGTGCGCCTCAGCGCCGACGGGCTGAAGACCGTTGGCGCCATCGAGCACATCTACGACCCCTGGCGCTACCCGGACGACTGGGACGTCGAGAGCTTCTCGCCCGAGGGCCCCAAGATGCTGCGCCACGGCGGCTGGTGGCACATGCTGCTGGCCGTGGGCGGCACGGCCGGGCCGCCGACCGGCCACATGGTCATCGCCGCGCGCAGCCGCACGCTCGACGGCCCCTGGGAGCAGGCGCCACACAACCCGCTGATGCGCACGACATCGACCCGCGAGCGCTGGTGGTCACGCGGGCACGGCAGCCTGGTGCAAGGCCCGCGCGGCGACTGGTGGATGCTGTATCACGGCTACGAGAACAGTTTTCACACGCTCGGCCGGCAGATGCTGCTGGCGCCGGCGCGGTTCAGCGCCGACGGCTGGTTCCATGTCGACGTGGACGACGGCGTGCCGCTGCCCAAGCCAGCCGGTGGCCAGGCCTTGCCGCATGGCCTCGCACTGTCCGACGACTTCGCCGGCAAGACGCTCAAGCCCCACTGGCAGTTCCTCAGCGGCAGCGGCCAGA
>SEEY01001105.1 GCA_004211235.1 Rubrivivax sp. | reverse complement strand
GCTTGAAAGACACCGTCACGAATCTCGGACGCCAGACCTGGGCCCTGCCGCTGGGTGTCTTCGTCGCCCTGCTGATGGTGCTCATCAGCGAGCTGGCCTACTTCGGGGCTGTTTCGCAGATGGACCGGCTGGACACCTTGGGCCGCGCCCGGATGGAACTGGTCCGGCTGCTGGCCCGCGTGACGGACGCGGAGTCAGGGCAACGGGGGTTCCTGATCACCGGGCGGCAGGAATACCTGGATCCCTACCGGTTCGCCGCCGAGGATGCGGCCCAGGGCCTCAATGCCCTGCAGCGCATGTACGCGCAGGTGGGCGCGGCCGACGCGGAGCACCGCAGCCAGGAGATCGCCAAGGCTGTCAGCGGCAAGCTGAGCGAGCTGCAGGAAGTGCTCAAGCTCTACCAGAACGGCCGTCAGCAGGCCGGCCAGGAGCTCATGATGACCGACATCGGCCGCGACCAGATGGAGCAGATCCGGCGGCGCTCGGCGGAGTTGCTGGCCGACGAGAACCGGCGCATCGCGCTGGGCACCAGCCAGGTCTACGACACGCTGATGCTGAGCCGCATCGGCGTGACGGCGATGACGCTGATCAGCCTGGTCGTCTTCTACCTGTTCGTGCGCAAGAGCCGTGCGATGGACGAGCAGCATGAGGAACGCCAGCAGGAAATGCGTGCCGAGCGCGACCGGCTGGAGGTGGAGGTCGCTCGCCGCACGGCCGAGCTGACGCAGTTGGCCCGCCATCTGCAGACGGCGCGGGAGGATGAACGCGCCCGCCTGGCCCGCGACCTGCACGACGAGCTGGGCGCCTTGCTGACGGCGGCGAAGCTGGACGTCGCCCGGCTGCGCCCGAAACTCCAGGCCGGTGCACCCGAACTGATGCAGCGCCTGACCCATCTGACCGAAACCCTGAACAGCGGCATCGCCCTGAAGCGCCGCATCATCGAGGACCTGCGACCATCGACCCTTGATCAGCTGGGCCTGGTGCCCGCGCTCGAGATCCTGTGCCGGGAGACCTCGGAGCGCCTGGGCGTGCCGATCGCGTGCGAGCTGGAGCAGGACATTGCCCTGTCTCCCAGCGCGCAGCTCACCGCCTTCCGCTTGGTCCAGGAGGGACTGACCAACATGGCCAAGTATGCGCAGGCGAGCCAGGCGACGGTCGTGCTG
>SEEY01001104.1 GCA_004211235.1 Rubrivivax sp. | reverse complement strand
CGCGCAGCGCAGGTCGGTGCCGGCGTCGGAGACGATGTGCATTTCCTTCGCCTGCGCGATCTTCTCTGCCGCGGCCTTCACGCGGGTGCGGTCGGCCTCGGTGGGCACCAGGCGCGCCAGGATTTCGGGCGGCTCCACGGCCAGCAGGATCTTGGCGCCGGCCTGCAGGATCTCGTGCTGCTCGGGCGAGAACAGCAGCGTCATCAGGTCCAGCACCAGGTCGCTGGCCTTCAATGCGGCGATGGCGGCGCGGTTGCCCGTCAGCGGCGTGGTGCCGAGGTAGGCCAGCGGGTCGCGCGAGTGCGCCAGCTCGCCGTTGACCGGCGGCAGGTCGAGCCGGTTGACGATGGCGCCCATGGCGCTGGCGGCGATGATGGCCGTCTGCAGCGTCTGCGGGTGGGTCGACGCCGAGGTCAGCACGGTGACGCTCTGGCCGGCCTCCAGCTTCGACAGCGTGAGCACCTGGGTCCAGGCGCGGATCATGTCTTGGTCGCTGATCATGGTGGGTTCCTTTCGAAGCAGGTTTACAGCGGTGCGCCCAGGAAGTCGCCGAAAGCGGCATAGAAGCCTGCCTCGTCGTCCCATGGAATCATGTGGCCGGCATTGGCGACGAAGCTGGTCTGCAGGCCTGGCAGCAGGCCGCGCAGCTCGTCGATGTCGGCCGGCAGCACGACGTCGCCGCGGCCGGCGGTCAACAGCATGGCCGGCACCGCGATGCCGGGCAGGTCGGCATGGAAGTCGCCGGTGTGGAATTCCTCGAAGCTGGCCAGGATCGCGCGCTCGTCGCAGGTATGCAGCCACTCGGCGCGCAGGCGCAGCTGTTCCTCGGTCCAGGTTGGGCAGTAGGCGCGCATGCCGTCGATGCCGATGCCGGCGCGGGCGTCGCGCATCGAGTCGACGTACCAGGGCAGCTTCGCCGGGTAGGCGCGGCGGCCGGGGCCGGACACGGGCGGGTCCACCATGACCAGCCGGGTCAGGCCCGCGGGCCGGCTGCGCGCGGCGCGCGCGCCGATGCGCCCGCCCATCGAGTGTCCTACCAGCGCATAGCGCTTCAGGCCCAGCGCTTCCGCGAAGGCGGTCACGTCGGCCGCCTGCGCGGCGACGCTGTAGTCCAGCGTGGCGGAAGCCTCGGACAGGCCGCGGCCGCGGACGTCGAGGATGTAG
>SEEY01001103.1 GCA_004211235.1 Rubrivivax sp. | reverse complement strand
CACGCCAGCCGGCCGGGCGCCAGCTGCAGGCGCTGCTGGCCGGCTGGCGTGAGCGTGCCGCGCCCGACGAGCTGCCGCTGCAGCCGCCGCATCATTGGGACGATGCCGGCTGGCTCGCCAACCGCTGGGCCGAACTGTTGCCCATGCCCACCGCCGACCGCCAGCGGCTGATGGAAATGGACAACCCGCTGCTGCGGCTCGAACTGGTGGTCGACCGGCTCGACGCGCTCAGGGATTCAGCCACGCCGTGAGCGTCGCCAGCACCTCGGCATTTTCCGGCTCGTTCAGGATCTCGTGAAAGAGCCCCGGCCACGGCCGGGTGGCCAGCACGTGCGCGGGGGCGGCTGACGCGAAGGCCTCGCTGCCGCGCGGGGCGACGCAGCGGTCCGCCCCGGCCCACATCAGCAGTGTCGGCAAGGCCCAGCGCGGCGCATCGGCAATGACGCGCTCTCCGGCGTCCACGATGAAGCGCGTCATGCGCGCGGTGATGCGGTCGTGCACCAGCGGGTCACCGGCATAGGCCCCGACGACAGCCGGGTCGCGGCTGATCCATTGCGGCTTCAGGCCGTTGCCGACGGCGAGGCCCGGCGCAAGGTTCTGGGCCAGGGCCAGGGCCAGCTTCTGCACGCCGCTGAGCCCCGGGTCGAAGGCGGGCGACGACAGCACGAGCCCGTCCAGCGGGCGGCTCCAGGCGGCGGGGCGGGCCGACAGGCCTTCGGCCGCGAAACGCGCTGCGATGGTGCCACCCAGGCTGTGGCCGAGCAGCACCAGTCGTGACGCGGTGCCCGGCGAACGCACGGTGTCGATGACGCGGGCGGTGTCGCGCAGCAGGGCCTGCGCGTCGGGGATGTCGCCGCGCGGGCCCTGGCTCTGGCCGTGGCCGCGGTGATCCCAGCCGTGCACGCTCCAGCCGGTGGCGTTGAGCGCGGCGGCCACGTGGCCGTAGCGGCCGCTGTGCTCGCCGAGGCCGTGCACGATGAGCACCTGCCCGCGCGCCACTGCGGGCGCGGGCCAGTGGCGGGTGTGGAGCTGCAGGCCGTCGTCGGTGGTGAGGGTGCTGGTGCTCATGCGCGGGAGTGTGGATCAGCCCGGCGCGAGCCGAGCACGCGGGCATAGGCCCAGGTGAATTCCGCGCCGATCAGCAGGATCTGCGCCGAGAAATAGAC
>SEEY01000294.1 GCA_004211235.1 Rubrivivax sp. | reverse complement strand
GCGCCTCCTGGCCGCAGCTCGGCTCGGACGGCGCCTGGGCGCCCTGGCTGGCCGAGCACGGCGTCGACATCGCGCCGCTTCAGCCGGCCAACTGCGGCTTCGACGTCGGCGCCACCGCCGCACATGCCGGTGGGCCGGGCTGGAGCGGCGCGATGTCGACGCCGTGCTCGGCCAGCCAGGGCGCCCAGGCGCCGTCCGAGCCGAGCTGCGGCCAGGAGGCGCCGCCCAGGGCCAGCAGCGTGGCGCGGGGCTTCACGAGGCGTTCGCCGTCGGGCGTGTCGAAGCGCAGTGAATCGTCGGCTGCCCAGCCCGTCCAGCGGTGGCGCATCGCGAACTTCACGCCGGCTGCTCGCAGGCGGTGAAGCCAGGCGCGCAGCAGTGGCGCGGCCTTGAGGTCCGTGGGAAAGACGCGCCCCGACGTGCCGACGAAGGTCTCGATGCCGAGCGCCGCGGCCCAGGCGCGCAGGGCCTCGCCGTCGAACTCCCGCAGCAGCGGCGCGATCTGTGATGCGCGCTCGCCGAAGCGGCCGACGAAGGGCTCCAGAGGCTCGGAGTGGGTCAGGTTCAGCCCGCCCTTGCCGGCGAGCAGGAACTTGCGGCCGACGCTGGGCTTGCCGTCGTAGACGGTCACGGCATGGCCGGCCGCGGCCAGCACCTCGGCGGCCATCAGGCCGGCGGGGCCGCCGCCGATGACGGCGATGTTGTCGTTCAGGATCGGGGAACTCATGCCCCGATTGTCCCTGGACGCGATTCGGCGCTACTCGGCGCGCAGCTTGGCGCGCAGGCCGGCGCCGATCTCGGGCCGGTCTGCGAAGGCGTCGGTGGGGTTGCGTTGCAGCATCACGTCTTCCAGCCGCGTCTGCACGCCGGCCAGCGCCTGCGGATGGCTGAAGACGTAGAACTTGTTGTGGTCGATGGCGTCGAACACCAGCGCTGCCACGTCGGCCGCGGTCAGCTTGCCGGAGGACACGGCCTTGTCGGTCTGCGCCTGCGAGATCAGCTGGCTCCGGGTCGGCTTGCTGCTCGCGAATTCGGCAGGGCGGTTGCGGTGACTCTGGCTGATACCCGTGGGCACGAAGAAGGGGCAGAGCACCGAAGCGCGCACCTGGTCCGTGACGAGCGACAGGTCCTGATACAGCGTCTCGGTCAGCGACACCACGGCATGCTTGGACACGTTGTAGACGCCCATATTGGGCGGGTTGAGCATGCCGGCCATCGACGCGGTGTTGACGATGTGGCCGGCGTAGGCCGGGTCGGCTTGTGCCGCCGCCAGCATCATGGGCGTGAACAGGCGCACGCCGTGCACCACGCCCATCAGGTTGACGCCCAGCACCCATTCCCAGTCGGCCAGCGAGTTCTCCCAGATCAGGCCGCCCGAGCCGACACCGGCGTTGTTGAAGACGAAGTGCGGCGCGCCGAAGCGCTGCTGCACGGCATCGGCCAGCGCCTGCATCGGCTCGGCCTTGGCAACGTCGACGACGCGGGCCAGCACCTCGACGGACGTGAACTCCGCGGCGGCTTTTTCAAGCGCATCGGCCTGCACGTCGACGAGCACGAGGTTCATGCCGCGTGCCGCGGCGAGGCGTGCGGTCTCCAGGCCGAAGCCGGAGCCGGCGCCGGTGATGACGGCGGTCTTGGGGGTCATGCGGTCTCCTTGTGCATCTCGACGTGCGGGATGCCGTCTTCCATGTAGGGCTCGCCGACAGGCTCGAAACCGAAGCTGCCGTAGAAGCGCTCCAGGTGGGCCTGTGCGTGCAGCGTGATGGCGTGGCGCGGCCACAGGCGCAGGCATTGCGCGATGGCCTCGGCCATCAACTGGCGGCCCGTGCCGCCGCCGCGCGACGCGGGTGCGGTGACGACGCGGCCGATCAGGGCGTCGGCGGCCTTCACGCCCGGCGGAATCAGCCGCGCGTAGGCCTGCAGCGCGCCGTCGTCGCCGGTGCCGAGCAGGTGCAGCGTCTGCCGGTCCAGGCCGTCGATGTCGAGGAAGACGCAGTGCTGCTCGACGACGAAGACCTGCGAGCGCAGTGCCAGCAGGTCGTAGAGCTGCTGGACGCTCAGCTCATCGAACCGGACGCAGGTCCACGCCATCAGATCAGTTTGACCAGCTGCTTGCCGAAGTTGCGGCCCTTGAGCAGGCCCATGAAGGCCTCGGGCGCGGCGGCGATGCCGTCGGCGACGGACTCGCGGTACTTCAGCTTGGCCGTAGCCACCAGCGTGCCGAGTTCCTTCAGCGCCTCGGGCCACACCTCCATGTGTTCGGAGACGATGAAGCCCTCGACCTTCATGCGGTTGACGAGGATGAGCTGGGGCGCGGCCATCGGGATGGGCTGGCCGTCGTAGCCAGAGATCATTCCGCACATGGCGATGCGGCTGAAGGCGTTGGCGCGCAGCAGCACGGCGTCCAGGATCATGCCGCCGACGTTCTCGAAGTAGCCGTCGATGCCGTCCGGGCACTCGGCCTTCAGCGCCGCGGACAGGGCGCGCACGTCGGCATGCTGCTTGTAGTCGATGCAGGCATCGAAGCCGAGTTCCTCGACGACATAACGGCATTTGTCAGCGCCACCAGCCAGGCCGACGGCACGGCAGCCGCGCGCCTTGGCAAGCTGGCCCACCACCGAACCGACCGCACCGCTGGCCGCGCTGACGACGACGGTTTCGCCGGCCTTGGGATTGATGATCTTCACGAGGCCGTACCAGGCCGTCACGCCGGGCATGCCGACCGGGCCGAGGTAGGCAGACAGCGGAATGTGCGTCGTGTCCACCTTCTGCAGCACGCCGCGCTGGCTGGCGTCGACCGTCTGGAACTCCTGCCAGCCGCCCATGCCCACGACCTTGTCGCCGACGGCGAAATGCGGGTTCTTCGATTCGACGACCTCGCCGACCGTGCCGCCGATCATCACTTCGTCCAGCGGCTGCGAGGCCGCGTAGCTCTTGCTCCCGTTCATGCGGCCGCGCATATACGGGTCCAGGCTCAGGAAGTGGTTGCGCACGCGCACCTGGCCGTCCGCCAGCGGTGCAAGCGCCGCGTCGACAAGGCGGAAGTTGGCGGGCGTGACCTCGCCCTGGGGACGGGAGGCGAGGACGATCTGGCGGTTGGTCTGGCTCATGGCGGCTGCTCGTTTTGGCGACAGCCGGCATTGAAGCACCCCGGGCGGACGGGTGCGCGTCTCAGGGGCGACAGCGCTTCAGCGAAGCGCCGGTCAACCGATCTTGATCGGGTAGTTCGTGCAGCCCAGCTTCTCGGAGATGTCGCGGCTGGCCGTCTGCAGCATCCGCACATGCTCGGGCGCCTTGGCAACGTCGAAGCGGAAGGTCGGGAAGGACACGCTCATGCCGGCGATGGGCTGGCCGAGGCGGTCGAAGATGGGCACGCCGAGGCACCGGATGTGGTCGTCGAACTCCTCGCGGTCCTCGCCGAAGCCCTGGGCCTTGACGGTCGCCAGTTCGGCCAGGAAGGCGTCGCGCTCGGTGATGGTCTTGTCGCGAAAGCGCTTGAACTCGGCACCGTCGAGGATGCGGTCGCGGCGTTCGGGATGCTCCCAGGCCATCAGCACCTTGCCGATGGCCGTGCAGTGGATGGGCGCGCGGCGGCCGACGCGCGAGTACATGCCGAGCATGTGGCGCGAGTCGACCTTGTGGATGTAGATGATCTCGCTGTCGATCAGGCTGCCCAGGTGGACGGTCTCGCCGGTTGCATCGGCCAGCATCTGCATCGGGTGCTTGGCCAGCTCGACGAGGTCCGGCGAGGGCAGGGCCTTGGCGCCGATCTCGAACATGCGCATCGCCAGGCCGTAACGCTCGCTGTCGGCCTCCTGGCGCACATAGCCGAGGGTCTTCATCGTCTGCAGGAAGCGGTAGACGGTGGCCTTGGGCATGGCCAGCCGCACGGACAGGTCCGTGATACCGATATCACTGCGTTCGCCCAGCGCGTTCAGGATGGCGAACACCTTGAGTACCGCGGCAACCGATTCCGGCTGCTTCGAATCACCAATGTCTTCGTCCATCGTTTTGATTCTTTCGGGCGCTGATTCCAGCATGTGAGAAGCGCGATTCTCGCTCAGCGCCGGCGCGGACCTGCGCCACTGCGGATTTGCTCAACAAGACGATTGGGGTCGCGCGGCTGCAGGCCGGAGGTGTCGTAGGCCTCTTCCGGGTGCCAGCCGACGTCGGCCGAGAGTGCTTCGTCCGGGTGCCGGGCGCGCCACGCCCCGGTCAGGTCGACAGGCTGGCCATTGAGCCGGCTGCCGCGGTCGAGAAAGGCGCTGCCCTTGAGGCGGCGGATCAACTGGTCAGCCGGGATGCCCGCAGGCAGCTCCCAGGCGTTGTGCTCGGCGACGATGCGGGACTGCATGCCGATGCCCAGCGAATAGGCGAAGTCCTCGGTGCGGTCGGCGCTGAACAGGTTGCTCGCGACATGCACGCGGCCGAAGCGCACACGCGGCGTGCGCTCCTTGCAGCCGTGGAAGTGGTTGTGATGCAGCGTCACGCGCAGCTTGCCGTCATCGCTGCTGCGGCTGTCGCTGTTGCCGATCAGCATGGTCTTGTCATGGGCCTGGAAGCGGCACCAGGAGACGGTGACGAGATCGCCGCCGTTGGTGATGTCGAGCAGGCCGTCGTGGTGCTGCACGCGGCGGCCGAGCCGGACCGGTTCAAGCGCGTCGGGGTGGTTGCCGTCGTCGAACAGGCAGTGGTCCACCCAGACGCGATCGGCGCCGCGCAGCGACAGGCCGTCGTACTCCGAGTTCCACTCGCCATGCCCGTTGTCGCGCGGCTCCCAGGCGGGGAAGTGGTCATACGCGTCGGAGAAGCGCAGGTCGCGGATGACGATGTTGCTGACCTTGTCCAGCAGCAGCATGCCGTGCTGGAAGCCGGCGCCGGGTGCGACGCCGAGCAGCGTCGTGTTGGACGGCAGTCGCACGATGGAGACCTCGGCCTGGCGCCGCTCGGAGCGCTTGCGGGCGTCTTCCAGCGGGCCCTTGGGATCATCGCGGCCCCAGGTGGCGGGGTCGAAGGCGCGGTCGAAGGCGTCGAAGTCGAACCCCGGGTCGCGGAAGGCCTCGACGCCGCCCGGGCACAGGTCGATGAAGGTGTGCAGACGGATGGTCTTGGGCTTGTCGCCCAGGCGCAGCGCGGCATCCAGGCCGGCGCGGTCGTGCACGTCGAAGACGTGTTCGGGAATCGCCTTGGCGCCGCCCGTCGTGTGGCCGACGCCGGCCCAGCCGAGCGGGGCCTCCATGACCGCCTGCGGCCCGCTGGCGCAGGCGCCGAGGGCAGGAAGGCTGGCGAGCGCGAGCAGGTTGCGCCGGGTGAGGGCGGCTGGGGTGGAGCTCATGGTCGGTTGTTGAATTCGCTGAGGCGGTTCGTGGCTGCGTCGAAGGGGCGGCGCGAGGTGCTGGCCGACCACGGGCCCACATGGGCGCCGATCTCGCTGTCGCGCACGACGGCCACACCGTTGGGGCTGCTGCCGGCCACCCAGGTGCCGGCCTTGACGCCGGCATCCCAGCCGCGCCCGATGGCCGTGGCGCCGGGTGCGATGCCGGGCTCGCCGACCAGCCGGCTGTGCGTGACGAGGAAGCCGTGCGCCACGTTCGGCGCCGTGCTGGGCGCGAGGATGATGCCGCCGTTGCCGGGCGTGCGGCGGTTGGCGCGGGTGAGGAGGG
>SEEY01000293.1 GCA_004211235.1 Rubrivivax sp. | reverse complement strand
TTTCTAACGCGATGTACGAAGCCTTCTACGGCCTGAGCAGCAAGCCCTTCCAGCTCAGCCCGGATCCGAACTTCTACTACGGCAGCAAGCAGCATCGCCGGGCGAAGGCGTATCTGGACTACGGCGTGCTGCGCAACGACGGCTTCATCGTCATCACCGGCGAGATCGGTGCCGGCAAGACCACGCTGCTGCGCGGCCTGCTCGACAGCCTGAACCGCAGCAACGTCGTCATCGGCAATGTCGTGACGACCCAGCTCGATGCGGAAGACACGCTGCGCATGGTGGGCGCCGCCTTCGGCGTGCGCGTGAAGGACGCGCCCAAGTCCGAGTTGCTGATGACGCTGGAGGCGTTCTTCGTCAACCAGGTCACGCAGGGCAAGCGCTGCCTGCTGATTGTCGACGAGGCGCAAAACCTGACCGCGCGCGCGGTCGAGGAGCTGCGCATGTTGTCCAACTTCCAGTTCGCAAACCAGTCGCTGCTGCAGACCTTCCTGGTCGGTCAGCCCGAGTTCCGCGGCATCCTGCAGAAGCCGGAAATGGAGCAGTTCCGTCAGCGCGTCGCAGCGACCTGCCACATCGGCCCGCTCGACGAGGACGAGACCCAGCGCTACATGGAGCACCGTCTGAAGTGCGCGGGCTCGGCCGGCAAGCCGACCTTCGACCACGACGCCTTCCCCGCCATCCACAAGGCCAGCAACGGCATCCCGCGGCGCATCAACCGCCTGTGCGACCGCCTGCTGTTGCTGGGCTTCATGCAGGGCCGCTCGCACCTGACCCTGGCCGACGTGAAGGAAGTGCTGCGCGACATCGCGCAGGAGAGCGAGGTGCCGCGCCACAGCGACGCCAGCCCGCTCGACAGCGTGCCCGCCCGGCTGCCCGACAGCCGCCCCGCTGCGCTGGACAGCGCGCCAGGAGCGCTGGACGTTGCCAAGCTGAAGCTGAGCGTCGCCGAGGTCGACGGCCTGTCCAGCGAAATCGCGGCGCTGAGTGCTGACCACCACACCGACCGCCTGCAGCGCCTGGAGCGCAGCATGATGCGGCTGGAGCGCATCAACCTGCAGACGCTGGCCCTGCTGCAGAAGCTGGTCGACGCCGTGAAGCAGCATTGAGGTCGCCGATCATGCTGATGCCCACCAAGAACCCCGCGCCGCGCAATGCCATGAGCATCGACGTGGAGGACTATTTCCAGGTCTCGGCCTTCGCGCCCTACATCCGCCGCGAGGACTGGAACGGCCTGCAGTGCCGCATCGAGCGCAACATCGAGCGCATCCTGGCGCTGCTGGCCGAGAAGAACGTGAAGGCCACGTTCTTCACGCTGGGCTGGATCGCCGAGCGCTATCCGCAGGTCGTCAGGTCAATAGTCGCCGGAGGCCATGAGCTGGCCAGTCATGGCTACGGCCATGAGCGTGCCAGCGACCTGAGCCCGGCCGCCTTCCTGGACGATGTGACACGTGCCAGGAAGCTGCTCGAAGACCTCGGCGGCGTGCCCGTCGTGGGTTATCGCGCGCCGAGCTTCTCCATCGGCAAGGGCAACCTCTGGGCCTTCGATGTGCTGCGCGATGCCGGCTACCGCTACTCCAGCAGCGTCTACCCCATCGCCCATGACCATTACGGCATGCCCGATTCACCGCGCTTCGCCTACCCGGTGCGCGAAGGCCTGCTCGAGATTCCGGTGACGACGCTGCGGGTCGGCTCGCGCAACCTGCCGAGCAGCGGCGGCGGCTATTTCCGGCTGCTGCCCTACGCGCTGTCGCGCTGGATGATCCGCCGCGTCAACGAGGTCGACGGCCAGTCGGCCGTCTTCTACTTCCATCCCTGGGAAATCGACGACGGGCAGCCGCGCGTGGCCGGCATCGATGCCAAGACGCGCTTTCGCCACTACGTGAACATCCCGCGCACCCACGGCCGCATCGCGCGGTTGCTGGAGGACTTCCGCTGGGGCCGGATGGACGAGATCTTCCTCGGCAGCGAAGCCATCCCGCGCACGCCGGCGTCGTCGCTGAGCCCCGTCTGAATGACCGGCCCGATTCGCATTGCGCGCCTGGACGCGCAAGACAAGGCTGTGTCCGCACGCTGGGACGCCTTCGTCCTCGCCCACCCGCAAGCCACCTTCTTCCATCGCAGCGGATGGCTTCGCGTCATCGAGAAGAGCTTCGGTCACAAGTGCTTTTTCCTTTACGCCGAGCGTGACGGCGTCATCGAAGGCGTGCTGCCGCTGGCCGAGGTCAAGAGCCGGCTGTTCGGCCACTCGGTCGCCAGCCTGCCGTTCGCCGTCTACGGCGGCGTCTCCGCGCTGAATGACGAGGCCGCCGCGGCGCTCGAAGCCGAGGCCGAGAAGATCGCCCGGGGGCAGGGCGCCGACCACCTCGAATACCGCAACCTCGGCCCAACGCGCCACGCCGACTGGCCGCGGCAGGACCTCTACGTCACCTTCCGCAAGGAGATCCTGGCGGACGAAGAGGCCAACATGCTGGCCATCCCGCGCAAACAGCGGGCGATGGTGCGCAAGGGCATCAAGAACGAACTGAAGGCCGACGTCGACGCAAGCGCTGACCGCTTCTTCGATCTGTACGCCGACAACGTGCACCGCCACGGCACGCCGGCGATGCCGAAGAAATACTTCCAGGCCCTGCTCGACGAGTTCGGTGCGGATGCCGAGGTGCTGACCGTCACCGCACCCGACGGCCAGCCGCTGTCCTCGGTGCTGAGCTTCTACTTCCGCGATGAAGTGCTGCCCTACTACGCCGGGGACGATGTCGCGGCGCGCGACCTGGCGGCCAACGACTTCAAGTACTGGGAGCTGATGCGCCGCGCCTGTGCCCGCGGCCTCAAGGTCTTCGATTACGGGCGCAGCAAGCAGGGCACCGGGCCCTATGCGTTCAAGAAGAATTGGGGCTTCGAGCCACAGCCGCTTTCCTACGAATACCGCCTCTTCAAGCGCGACGCGATTCCCCAGAACAACCCGAACAACCCGAAGTACCAGCTGATGATCAAGACCTGGCGCAAGCTGCCCATCGGCGTGGCCAACTGGCTGGGTCCGTTCATCGTCAAGAACCTGGGCTGAGCGAGGGGCGGGCCGTTGAAGATCCTCTACCTCGTCCACCGCCTGCCCTACCCACCCAACAAGGGTGACAAGGTGCGCTCCTACCACCTGCTCAAGCATCTGGCGGCGCGGCACGAGGTCCATCTCGGCACCTTCATCGACGACCCCGATGACGAGCAGCATCTGCCGCGCGTGCGCGAGTGGTGCGCCAGCCTGCACGCAGCTCATCTCAACCCGCGCTCCGCCAAGCTGTGGAGCCTGCGCGGCCTGCTGACGGGCGAAGCGCTGAGCCTGCCCTACTACCGCGATGCCGGCCTGCAGGCCTGGGTGGACGAGACCGCCGCACGCGTCGGCTTCGATGCCATCGTCGTCTTCAGTGGCGTGATGGCGCAATACACGCGCAAGCTGGGCCGCGTGAAGACGTTGGTGGACTTCGTCGACGTCGACTCCGCCAAATGGCGGGACTATGCGCCCGAGCATGCCTGGCCGATGTCGTGGCTGTACCGGCGCGAGTTCACCAAGCTGCTCGCGTTCGAGCAGCGCGTGGCGCGCGAGGCGGCCTGCAGCTTCTTCGTCACCGAGAGCGAGGTCGCGCTGTTTCGCGAACTGAGCCCGGGCCAGCCCTTGAACCTTGCGGCGCTGGGCAATGGCGTCGATGCGGAGTTCTTCACGCCCGACGCCGCCCGGGCCAGCCCTTTCGTTGCGGACGAACTGCCGCTGGTGTTCACTGGTGCGATGGACTACTGGCCCAACGTCGACGCCGTGACCTGGTTCGCCAGTGACATCCTGCCCGCACTGCGTGAGCGCTTTCCCGCGCTGCGTTTCCACATCGTCGGCCGCGCACCGACGCCGGCCGTGCAGGCACTCGCCAGCGATGCGGTCCGCGTGACCGGCACGGTGCCCGATGTGCGACCCTATCTACAGCACGCCGCCGCCGTCGTCGCGCCGCTGCGGCTCGCCCGCGGCATCCAGAACAAGGTGCTGGAGGCGATGGCCATGGCGCGGCCGGTGGTGGCTGCGAGCGCCTGCGTGCGGGCGATCACGGCGAATGGGCTGCCCGGCCTGCAGCCGGCCGACGATGCTTTGGACTACATCACCAGCGTCGCCGCGCTGCTGGACGACCGCGCGAGTGCCGACGCCGCCGGCCGCAGCGCGCGCCAGTTCGTGCTGGAGGCCTACAGCTGGGACGCCCACCTTGCCGGCCTTGATCGGCATCTCGACGGCCGCGTGGAGTCGGCATGCTGACGCTGCCTCGGCCCTGGCGGCTGCCGCTCCTAGGCCTGGCGCTGGCCTGGGCCATGCTGGCGCTGCTGTACCACGACACCGGTTCGGCCATGGTGGCCATCTGGAACCGCTCCGAGACTTTCGCTCACGCCTGGGTGGTGCCGCCGATCTCCGCCTGGCTGGTCTGGCGCCGGCGTGCCGACCTGGCGGTGCTGTCGCCCGCACCGTCATTGCGCTGGCTCTGGCTGGTGCTGCCGCTCGGCCTGCTGTGGATGCTGGGCGAACTCGCGGCGGCCAATGCAGCGACCCAGTTTGCCCTCGTCGGCATGTTCGTCCTGACGGTGCCGGCCCTGCTCGGCACCGAGGTCGCGCGTCGCATCGCCTTCCCGCTGGGCTTTCTTTTCTTCGCGGTGCCCTTCGGCGACTTCCTGACGCCCTGGCTGATCGAACGCACGGCCGATTTCACCGTTGTCGCGCTGCGCACCAGCGGCATTCCGGTGTTTCGCGAGGGCACGCAGTTCATCATCCCGACGGGCTCGTGGTCGGTGGTGGAAGCCTGCAGCGGCATCCGCTACCTGATGGCTTCGCTGATGGTCGGCACGCTGTTCGCCTACCTGAACTACCGCTCGCACAAGCGCCGCTGGGCCTTCGTTGCCGTGGCCATCGTCACGCCGCTGGTGGCGAACTGGCTGCGTGCCTACATGATCGTCATGCTGGGCCATCTGTCCGGCAACACGCTCGCCGTGGGTGTGGACCACATCATCTATGGCTGGGTCTTCTTCGGCATCATCATGCTGGCGATGTTCATGATCGGCGCACGCTGGACCGAGCCCGATCCCGAACACCAGCCTGCACCGGCGGGGCGTTTGGCACAGCCTGTCTCGGCCGGCCGCTGGTCGTCTGCCTTGCTGGCGGCCTCGCTCCTGATGGCGCTGCCGCCCGTGCTGCGCGCGCAGACGCAGCGGGCCGAAGGGAAGGCCGAGCCGGTGCTGGCGGCGCCGGCGTTGCCCGGCTGGATCTGGCAGGCCGAGCCGATGACGAGCTGGCGCCCGCACTTCGAGAACCCTGCCGCCGTGCTGCATGGCCGCTTCCAGTCGGAGGCCGGCGGGCCGGCCATCGGCCTGTACGTGGGCTACTACCGCGAGCAGCGCCAGGGCCGCCAGCTGGTGACGTCGGTCAACCGCGTCGTCAACGAAGAGACCGACAAGGAATGGACGCAGACGGCTGCCGGCGAAGCTGTGCTGGACGTACCGGCCGCCCCGTCGCAGTGGCGCACCGGCGATCTGCGTGGCCAGGCGCTCGGCCTCGTCAGTGGCGGCGGCAACCAGGCGCCACGCTTGCGTGTCTGGCAGGTCTACTGGATCAACGGCCGGCCCTTCATCAGCGACTGGCAGGCCA
>SEEY01001102.1 GCA_004211235.1 Rubrivivax sp. | reverse complement strand
GGCTGCAGCCGCGTTGCTTTTACGACCTCGTCGTCGAAGTCGCGATCGTCCGGCCCGGCCCCATCCAGGGCCAGATGGTGCATCCCTACCTGCGCCGTCGCCAGGGCTACGAGCCGGTGACCTATCCCAGCAAGGAGCTGGAAACGGTGCTGGGCCGCACGCTCGGCGTGCCGC
This sequence comes from Rubrivivax sp., assembly GCA_004211235.1. The sequence goes on along the minus strand of SEEY01001102.1, from coordinate 994 downwards.
TCTTCCAGGAGCAGGTCATGCAGGTGGCCATGGTGGCGGCCGGCTACTCGGGCGGCGAGGCCGACCGGCTGCGCCGCGACATGGCGGCGTGGCGACGCAAGGGCGGCCTGGCACAGCACTACGACAAGATCGTCGACGGCATGAAGGCGCGAGGCTACGAGCCGGAATTCGCCGAGGCGATCTTCAACCAGATCAAGGGGTTCTCGGAGTACGGATTTCCGGAGAGCCATGCAGCCAGCTTCGCGCTGCTGGTCTACGCCTCCTGCTGGCTCAAGTGCCACCACCCGATGGAGTTCCTGGCCGCCATGCTGAACGCGCAGCCGCTTGGCTTCTACTCTCCGAGTCAGCTGGTCCAGGATGCCAAGCGACATGGCGTGAGGGTGCTGCCAGCGGACGTGATGAGCAGCGACTGGGACTGCGCGCTTGAACAGACGGAAGCAGGACCAGCCGTGCGGTTGGGACTGCGGCTGGTAAAGAGCCTGCAGCAGGTATCGGCGGATGCCATCACCCGAGCTCGCAATGAAGCGCCGTTCGACAGCGCCGAGGACTTGTCGCTGAGGGCCGGGCTGAACCAGCAGCAGATGACTGCCTTGGCCGCGGGCGATGCCTTGGCGAGCCTCAGCGGGCATCGCCGCCAGCAGGCATGGGATGCCGCCGCGCTGCGTGCAGCGCCGCCGCTGCTGAAGGGGGCCGCCGTCAACGAGGACTACCTACAGCTTCCCGAGGCGCCTGAGGGGGAAGCTGTCGTGAAGGACTACGACGCCTTGGGACTCACGCTGCGCAGCCATCCCTTGGCACTGCTGCGTCCGCAGCTCCAGGAGCGCCGGCTGATGACGGCGGCTGATCTGGAGGCGGCCCCCGATCGGCGAGCCGTTCGAGCTTGCGGACTAGTGACGACGCGGCAGCAGCCAGAGACGGCCAACGGGACGATCTTCATTTCTCTGGAGGACGAGACGGGCGAGGTCCAGGTCATCGTGCACAAAGCCATCTGGGA
>SEEY01001101.1 GCA_004211235.1 Rubrivivax sp. | reverse complement strand
GAGCTGGCGGCGCACCCGCTGCGGGTGGGGCTGTCGGCGACCGTCGACGTCGACATCAGCGCCCAGGGTGGCAGCGTGCTGGGGACCGTGGCGGCGCCTTCACCGGCTTACGCGACGAATGTGCTGGACCAGCCCTTGCAGCAGGCGCAGCAGGCGACCGATGCGATCGTGGCCAGGAATATGGCGAATTGATGGCGCAGTTCTCATATCACCACCGCACCAAAAGCCGTCGCTCCCACGCAGGCGGGCCCAAGTTCTGCAAGCGTTACGTTAATGCATGCAACTTGGACCCCCGCCTGCGCGGGGGCGACGTTTTGAGGGCGCGGGACGCCGTTTGAGGACGCGGGCCGGCGTTTGGGGGCGCGGGACGATGTCTTAGGGCGCGGGCCGGCGTTTGAGGGCGCGGGCCGGCGTTCTTTAAGCGCAGCTCAACCGGCCGCCACCGGCGTCAACGCCCGCCCGCTGCGGAACCACGCCCGCAGATTGTCCAGCATCAGCTGCGCCATCGCCGCCCGCGTCTCGCGCGTGGCGCTGCCCAGGTGCGGCGTCAGCATCACGTTGTCGAGCGTGAAGAAGCGCGGGTCGATGGCCGGTTCGTTGTCGAACACGTCCAGCGCGGCGCCGGCGATGCTGCCCTGCTCCAGCGCAGCCAGCAGCGCGGCCTGGTCGACCACCGAGCCGCGCGCCACGTTCACCAGGTAGCCCTGCGGCCCGAGTGCCGCCAGCACGCGCGCGTCGACCAGGTGCGCGGTATCAAGGCCGCCCGGCGCCACCACGATCAGGACGTCGACGTCGCGCGCCAGCGTGGCCAGGTCCGGCTCGTAGCGCCAGGCCAGGTTCTGGTCGCTGCGGCCGTGATAGGCCAACGCCACGCCGAAGGGTTCGAGGCGGCGCGCGATGTCCTTGCCGATACGGCCCAGGCCGACGATGCCGACGTGCTTGCCGGCCAGGCTGGTCGACAGCGGAAAAGCTGTACCGGCCCAGCGCCCGTCGCGCACGAAGCGGTCGGCCTGCGGCAGGCGGCGCAGCAGCGACAGCAGCGTCCCCACGCACAGCTCGGCCACGGCCGCGTTCAGCACGTCGGGCGTGTTGGTCACGACGATGCCGCGCCGGGCCGCCAGTTCGAGCGGGATCAGGTCGTAGCCGACGCCGTTGGTGGCGATGATCTC
>SEEY01000292.1 GCA_004211235.1 Rubrivivax sp. | reverse complement strand
GCGTGGCCTGGAACAGCGTGGTGCGCAGCACGGGCCGCAGCTCCGGCAGCGCCACGGCCGAGAGCAGCTGCGTCGGCACGCCGGCTGCAAAGCGCAGGAAATGCTCGGCGCGCGAGCTGTGCAGGATCTCGCCGTCGGGCCGCACGATCAGGCTGGGCGGCGCGTAGTCTTCCAGCAGCTGCTGGTGCAGCTCGCCGATGCCCAGCACGACCTTGGCTGCCGGGGCCACCTCCGCCGGCCGGTGCTCGATGCCGCCAAGCGGGAAGCGGGGCAGCGCCCGCACGGCGCGCACGGTGCTGTTGGCGCGGTAGATGCGGTGCTTCTTGTCGACGACGGTGAACATCCGGCTGGTGGCGTCCGCCGTTTCCGAGCTGCCCAGGAACAGGTAGCCGCCCGGGCGCAGCGCGAAATGGAACATCTGCAGGATGTCCTTCTGCACCTCGCGGTCCAGGTAGATCAGCAGATTGCGGCAGGAGATGATGTCCAGCCGCGAGAACGGCGGGTCGCGCAGGATGTTGTGCTGCGCGAACAGCACGCCGTCGCGCAGCAGCTTGCTGACCCGGTAGCCGCTGCCCTCCTTGGCCATGAAGCGGCGCAGCAGCGCCGGCGGGATGTCGGTGACGACCGACTCGGGGTACTTGCCCTCGCGCCCGGTGGCAATCGCATGCTCGTCGATGTCGCTGGCGAACACCTGCACCGGCCGCGTGTCCTGCGTGCCGGCCATCTCCTGGTGAATCAGCATCAGCAGCGAATAAGCCTCTTCGCCCGACGAACAGCCGGGCACCCAGACGCGCAGCTGCTCGTCGCGCAGGTGTTCGGCGAACAGGTCCGGTATCACCGTGCGTTCGATGGCCTCGAACGCCTCGCGGTCGCGGAAGAAGTTCGTCACGCCGATCAGCATGTCGCCCAGCAGCAGCGCGGTCTCGTCGGGGTGGGTGTCGAGGTAGCGCTGGTAGGCGGGCAGGTGGGCCAGGCTGTTGACCTGCAGGCGCCGCTCGATGCGCCGCAGCACCGTGGCGCGCTTGTAGTGCCTGAAGTCGTGGCCGGTGCGCGCCTGCAGGATCAGCATGATCTCGCGCAGCGACTTCTCGGCCGCTTCGGGCGAGGTCGGCGGCAGCACCGGCAGCCCCGCTTCGCCGGGGTCGGGCAGTTCGATCTTCTGGGCGTTGGTCCAGAGGTCGAGCAGCCGCTGCGCCATCTCGTTGACCGGCAGCACGATGTCCACCTTGCCGGTGGCGATGGCGCTGCAGGGCATGCCGTCGAACTCCGCGTCCTCGGGCGTCTGGGCGATGACGATGCCGCCCTGCTCCTTCACCTCGGCAATGCCGACGGACCCGTCGGCCCCGGTGCCCGAGAGCACCACCGCCACGGCGCGTTCCTTGTGGGCCTGCGCCAGCGTCCGGAAGAACAGGTCGATGACGATGTGGCGGCCGCGGTCCTTGCCCATCTCGCCGAGCGCCAGGTGGCCGTCGTACATCAGCACGCTGTGCGTGGGCGGCAGCACATAGACCGTGTTGCGCTCGATGGCCGTGGCCTTCGTCAGGCGCACCACGTCCATGCGAGTGGATTTCTGCAGAATCTCCGCGACCGAGCTTTCATGCTTGGGCGACAGGTGCATGACCACCACGAACGCCATGCCCGGCGTGGCCGGCAGCGCTTCGAGCAGGCGGCTCAGCGCGCCGAGGCCGCCGGCCGATGCACCCAGGCCGACGACAGGAAAGCTCAGGCCGCTGGACGGCGCCATCGGGTTGGCGAGCTGCTTCGCGGCCGAGGGCTGCTGCCCAGGCGCCTCGTTCAGCGAGGTCGAACCAGCGGGTGCGTCTTCGGCTCCGGTCGGCTCTGCGCTTGTGGGATCCATGTTTCGGTCTGCTGCTGAAAAAAACCGCAACGAGTAGAGCACACCGGTGCGTCCAAACGCCGCCATCGGGCGGCTTCAGGCGACAAGGGATTGCGTGGGTCCAAAGCGGCACGCGGGTTGCCACGGGCTGTCGCAAATGGCCCGCGGCTTCGGGGTGAGGCCGTGGCGACAATGCCTGCATGAGCAAAGCGTTCACCAAGGAAACCGACGCGGCTGACGACGACGATGGCGACGGCCCGTCGCTGCCCGCACTGCCGGCCGGCGTCAGGTAGTTGCGCGTGCCGAGTTCATGGAGCTGCTCGACGGCGAGCGGCCGAAGATCGTCGAGATCGTGTCGTGGGCGGCCAAGAACGGTGACCGCTCGGAGAACGGCGACTATCTCTACGGCAAGAAGCGCCTGCGCGAGATCGACCGCCGCTTGCGCTTCCTCACCAAGCGGCTGGACATCGCGGAGGTGGTGGACCCGAGCGCCCACCACGGCAGCGACCAGGTCTTCTTCGGTGCGACGGTGACCTATGCCAACGCGCGCGGCGAGGAGAAGACCATCCGCATCATCGGCATCGACGAGGCCGACAGCCTGGCCGGCGAGGTGAGCTGGGTCTCGCCCATCGCGCGCACGCTGCTGAAGGCCAAGGTGGGCGACGAACTCAACCTCGTCACGCCGGTGGGCGTGGAAAAGATCGAGGTCGTCGAAGTCAGCTACCCGGCGCCTGGCGCCGAGGGCTGATCAGGACTTCTTCGGCGCGGGCCTCAGCATCGCCTCGGCGCGGGCCTTCTCGTCGGCGCTGAGTCGGGCGCCGATGGCGGGCAGGGCGGTGGCGGCCTGCTCGTTGCCCAGGCCCTTCGCCAACGAACACCAGGCGTAGGCCGCGGCCATGTCCTTGTCGCCACCCTGGCCCTGCGCCAGCATGACGGCGAGGTTGAACATCGCGTCCGGCTGGCGGCGCTGCGCCGCGGCCTGGAAGAACTGCCGGGCCGTGGCGAAGTTCTGCGGCACCACCTCGCCGCGGTAGAAGTAGGTGGCCAGCGCGTTCTGCGCATCGGCGTGGCCTTTGAGCGCGGCGTCCTTGTAGAGCACCACGGCGCGTTCCGGTGCCGGGGCGGCGACGCCTTCGCCGAGGTCCAGCATGCGGGCTGCGGCATAGGTGGCGTCCACATTGCCGGCCTTGGCGGCGGCGCCGTAGTAGGCACCGGCACGCTTGAGGTCCAGCGGCACGCCCTCGGGTTGGCGCGGCAACTGGTGCTGGTAGAGCTGGCCCAGCATGTAGAGCGCCTTCACGTCACCGGCCGCGCCGGCGGCTTCCAGATAGGCCAGCGCGGGCTTCACGTCGGGCTGGGTGCCGATGCCGCTCAGGTGGGCCTGGGCCAGCAGGGTGCCGGCGGGCTCGAAGCCGTAGTCCAGCGCCTTGTTCCACCACTTGTAGGCGGCGGCCGGGTCGCGCGGCGTGCCCAGGCCGCTCAGGTAGATGCGGGCCAGCAGCAGCGAGGCTTCGACGCGGGTGTTGATGTTGTCGGGCTTCTTGGGATCGAACTGGAGGCGGTCATTGACCGGGTCGTAGCGCGCGTCAACGACCTGGCGCAGCCACTCGACCGCCTTGGGCGTGCTGCGCGGCGTGCCCAGCCCCAGCAGGTGGATGCGGCCGAGCATCATGGCCGCCTCTTCATAGCCGAGCTTCTTCCAGCCCTCCTCGAACTTGGCGCGCGCCTCGACGTACTTGCCGGCCTCGTAGGCGTCGAAGGCCTGGGTCAGCGACTTGTCCTTGCGGGCGATCCAGTTGCGGCCGGCGGCGAAGCGCTTGTCGGTGCCGGAGCAGGCGACGGAGGGCGCCATGGCATCCGTGCCGCTGGCGCCGATGGTGGCGGCGGTTTCCTCGAGGGACGTGCCGGCCGAGGCCGTCTTGGCATTGCCGTCGGGGCTGAGGTCGCTGAAGCGCTCGGCCTCGTTGGACGGGCTGTCCGACATGCGGAACTCGCGCATATAGGCCAGCGTCACGTCGTCCTCGGCGGCGGAGTAGCCGCTCATGAACGCGCAGGAGGACGCGAAGTTGCGCGACAGCACCTTGCTCTTGGCCGCATCGACGATGGAGGGGTCGCCGGTGGTGCGGTTGCTTTTTCCGTCCACCCTGACCGCGTCGAGCGTGCTGGGCGCGCCGGCCGGTGCGCTGGCGGCGGCCTGCTGGGCGTGCGCCGGCAGGGCCAGCGCCAGCGACAGCGACAGGGCCAGGCCGGCACAAGCTGCCGGAGTCCGGATGAAGCAGGAACGCAAGTCGTCGGTCATGGAATCTCCTTGATCTTCTGGTGTGGTGCGGGCGGTGCGGCGCTGTTCGGCGCCGTTCGGCCGTCTGGCGCCGGTCAGCATAGCCAGCGGGTCAGTCGCAGCAAGGGCGGAAGGCCGTCCGGCGAAGAACTTTGCGAACGTTCACCTGGCGGGGCGCTCACGCCGGCACGACGCCCCGCCGCAGAAACGAAAAACCCGGCAGGCGCGCGGGTGCGGCCTGCCGGGTTGCTCTGCGGAACCTGCTTAACGCGGGCTGCGCAGCGTGAAGCCCACCATGTAGCGGCGGCCGCTGTAGCCGTCGGTGTAGATGTTGGGCACGCCGTCGGCGTAGTCCTGGTAGCCGCCGGTGTTGCTCTGGACGCGCTCGCCCGTCAGGTTGCGCGCGTCCGCAAACAGCTCCAGGCCGTTCTTGAAGCGGTAGGAGATCTTGGCGTCGACGTAGGCCGTCTTCTTGCCCCAGATGGGCGCGCCCGGGTTGTAGCTCGTCGCGCCCGTACGGTAGGCGGTGCCGACCGAGGGGTAGTTGAAGACCGCCACGTTGTTGCTCGTGTTGGGCGAGAACAGGAAGTAGCGGGGCGCCACGACCTGCATCGCCACGCGTGCCTGGAAGCCGCCGTCGTCGTACCACAGCGACGCGTTCCACGAGTACTTCGGCTCGTTGCCCACCGGCATGACGTCGCCGCTGATCAGGTCCAGCACCGGCGCGCCCTGGCTGGAACGTGCGCGGCTGTAGTTGGCGTCGATGCCGGTATAGCGCAGCACGGACGGCAGGAAGGTGAAGGCCGTCTTCGCGCCGAACTCCACACCGCGACGCGTGGCCGGCGCGGCGTTGTCCCATTGCGAGAAGCTGAACTCGATGTCACGCAGCGCCGTGCCGGTCTGCGGGTCCACGGCAGTGCTGTTCTGGAACACCTTGGTGTTGTTGCGGCCCCTGCCGATGGTTGGCGCACCGATCAGGCCGCGCTGGCGGAACACGCTCAGCGACAGGCTGGTGTCGCGGTTGGCGTACCACTCCAGCGACAGGTTCTGGTTGACGTTCGTCTGTGGCTTCAAAGCCGGGTTGCCCATGGTGCCGGTGCAGCCCTGGTCCGCCACGGAGCCGTCAGCCTCATCGCCGCTGTCCTCGATGATCTGGCTCAGTGCGCAGATCACGGTGGTACCGCCGGACGCCAGCAGCTTGGAGATGGGCGGGCGGGCGACGGTCTTCGCGATGTTGTAGCGCGCAGCCAGCTTGTCGGCGATGGGCCAGAACGCCAGGTTCAGCGACGGCATCACGTCGGTCGACTTGTCGGCGATGGTCGCAGCCTGCACGGACGAGTAGGTGGTGGTGCCGCCCACGGCGGTGGGGTTGGCCGGATCGAAGGTCGCGGTCTTGCGCACCGAGCGGAAGGTGATGAAGCTGGTGCCGGACACGTCGGTCTTGACGGCACGCACGCCGAAGTTGCCGGTCAGTTCGGCGTCGCCCCACAGCGGCACTTCGAAGTCGGTCATCAGGTAGGCGGCCTTGGACTTCTCGGTGAAGCTGGTCACCGGCATGTCGTAGAC
>SEEY01001100.1 GCA_004211235.1 Rubrivivax sp. | reverse complement strand
CGGAAAGGCCACCAGCTGCAGGTCGAGATAGGGCCGCACCCGCTCGCGCACATGCAGCAGGGCCTCCACCGCCAGCAGCCGGTCGTCGCAGACGTCGACATGGCTGCGGATCGCCAGCAGGCCCTTGGCCACCGCCCAGTCGCAGTACGCCAGCGCGCGCTCGACCAGCGCTTCCTGCTTCAGCTGCGGCTTGAGTTCGCCCCACAGGGCGATGCCTTCGAGCAGCGTGCCCGACAGGTTCACACGCGGCAGGCCGAACGACAGCGTCGAGTCCATGTGGAAGTGGGCGTCGACGAAAGGCGCGCTGACCAGCTGGCCGGCGGAGTCCAGCGTCTCGCCGACCTCGGCCGCGAGCAGCGGCTCCAGCGCGACGATGCGGCCGTCCCGTATGCCGATGTCCTGGCCGCTGCGGCCGTCAGCCAGCGTGCAGTTGCGTATGACCATGTCCAGCATCGTTGCTCCTTTGAATGAATCGGGGTGTCAGGCCAGGCCGCAGCCGCGCAGCAGCAGGGTCTTTACATGCGTCGTCGCCCGGCCGATGCCGGACGCGCCGAGTTCGTCCACGTCCAGCACCGCGCAGACCTGGGCCTCGAAGTCGGCATAGGTCTGGGTCGCGGCCCAGATGGTAAAGAACAGGTGGCGCGCGTCCACCGGGGCCATCCGCCCGTCGGCAATCCAGTGCTCGATCACCGCGGCCTTGCGCTCGACCAGCAGTCGCAGGTCGGAGCGCAGGATGTCGCCGATTTCCTGGGCGCCGTGCAGCACCTCGCAGGCGAACACGCGCGAGGCGTCCGGGTGGCTGGCCGTCAGCGCCATCTTGGCGTCGATATAGTCCGACAGCGCGGTGCGCGGGTCGTTGTCCTCGCGGATGCTGTCGGCCGGCGCCAGCCACAGCGCCAGGATATGGGTCAGCACCGCGCGGTAGATGTCGCGCTTGGTGCCGAAGTAGTAATGCAGGTTGGACTTCGGTATGCCGGCGCAGGCGGCAATGTCCGCCATGGTCGCGCCTGCATAGCCGGCGCGGGCGAACACCTGCTCGGCCGCATGCAAAATGTCCGCCTCGTTGGCGAGGCGGATGCGGCCCTTGCAGCGCGGATCGGCCATCGCCCGTGCCGTGGCAGTGGGCTAGCGCGTGCCGAACATGCGGTCGCCGGCGTCGCCGAGGCCGGGC
>SEEY01000291.1 GCA_004211235.1 Rubrivivax sp. | reverse complement strand
ACTTCCAGATGCCGGCCTACCGCGCCCAGCCGGCCGGCAAGAAGAACCTGCCGGTCATCCTCGTGGCCAGCGAGATCTTCGGCGTGCACGAGCACATTGCCGACGTCTGCCGGCGTTTCGCCCGGCAGGGCTGGCTCGCCATTGCGCCGGAGTTGTTCGCCCGCCAGGGCAACGCGGGCGCGTACACGGACATCCCCCAACTGATCGCCGAGGTCGTCAGCAAGGCGAGCGACGCGCAGGTCAATGGCGATCTCGACGCCAGCGTCGCCTGGGCCGCAGCGAACGGCGGCGACACAGCCAGGCTCGGCATCACGGGCTTCTGCTGGGGTGGCCGCACGACCTGGACCTATGCCGCGCACAACCCGCAGGTGAAGGCGGCGGTCGCCTGGTACGGCCCGGTGGCGCGCAGCTATTTCGCGAGCGACCGGACCGTCATCGACCAGGCGGCCCGCATCAAGGCGCCCGTGCTCGGGCTGTATGGCGCGGCCGACAGCGGCATCCCGGTCGAGACGCTGACGCAACTGCAGGCCGCGCTGAAGGCGGCGGGCAACCTGAGGTGCGAGTTCGTCGTCTACCCCGACACGCCGCATGCCTTTCATGCCGACTACCGGCCCAGCTACCGCAAGGCGGCCGCCGACGACGGCTGGGCCCGCTGCCTGGCCTGGCTGCGCAGCAACGGCGCCGCCTGATCGGCGGGGACAATGCGCCGATGACCCTTCTCTTCATCGTGCTCGCCACCTTCGCGGGCGGGCTGCTGTCGGTGCTCGTTGCCGCGAGCCTGACCGTCGGCGTGCTGACCCGGCTCGTGAAGAGCCTCGTCAGCCTGTCGGCCGGCATCCTGCTCGGCACGTCGCTGCTGAACGTGCTGCCGGAGGCCTTCGAGAGTCACAAGGCGCAGCCCCAGGCGCTGTTCGCCGTGCTGCTGGGCGGGCTGCTGTTCTTCTGGCTGCTGGAGAAGGTCGAGCTCTACCGCCACGTGCACCATCACGAGGGCGACGGCCACCACCACCACCACCATTTCGACGTCGAGCAGGCCGGCCGTGGCGGGCTCACCGTGCTGGTGGGTGACAGCATCCACAACTTCTGCGACGGCGCCATCATCGCGGCCGCCTTCCTGGCCGACACGCGGCTGGGCTTCGCCACGGCGCTGGCCATCGTCGCGCACGAAATTCCGCAGGAGGTGGGCGACTACATCGTGCTGCTCAACGCCGGCCTCAGCCGCGCCAAGGCGCTGCTGTTCAACGCCATCTCGGGCATGGCCTCAGTGGTGGGCGGCGTGCTGGGCTATTTCCTCATCGGAAGCTTCGACGGCGTGCTGCCCTATCTGCTGGTGCTGGCGTCGAGCAGCTTCATCTACATCTCCGTGGCCGACCTGCTGCCGCAGCTGCAGCAGCGCCTGGCCTGGCGCGAAACGCTGGCCCAGGTCGTCTGGCTGGGCGTGGGCCTGCTGGTGGCGTTCGCGGTGTCCACGCTGCTGCATGGATCTCATTGACGCCGCGCTGCGCGGCGCCCTCGTGGCGCTGCTCGCGCTGGTCGTCGCCATCCTCGCGCCGCACTGGCGGCATGCCCGCCATGCCGATCTGGTGCGCATCAGCGTCGCGCTGGCTTTCTCGCTGGCCGTGCAGGCGCTCTCCGCGTCACCCTGGGTCGAGCACCGGCTGAGCTGCGCGGCGCAGGCGCCGGGCATTGGCGTGTCGCTCGGCACGGCGGCGGTGTTCTGGCTGTTTGCCCGCGCGGTGTTCGAGGACGGCTTCAGGCTGCGCGCCTGGCACGGCGCGCTGTGGGCGGCGGTCGTGCTGTTCGGCGCGTCGATCTGCGAGTGGGCGGGCTGGTGGCCCGCGTTTGCGCTGCTGCGCGCGGTGCCGGTCGTCTTCGTGCTGCTCGGTCTGGCCGCCGTCGTCGGCCCCTGGCGGGTCGATCTCATCGAGAAGCGGCGACGCTGGCGCGGCATCGTCGTCGGCGGCGGCGCGGCCTATGCGCTCGTGATGGTCGGGCTGCGCATCCGCTCGGTCGATGGCAACCTCAGCAGCGCGGGCGCGTTGGCCGACGTCGCCATGATGCTGGCGCTGACCAGCTTCATCGCCTGGCGGCTGCTGGCACCGCGGGCGCAGGGGCTGTGGGAGGCGGAGCCGGCGCCCGGACCACCCCCGGCGCCTGCACCGCCCGCTGCGGACGCGCAGGACAAGGCGCTTGCCGCCGCGCTGGCCAGGTTGATGGGCGACGGCCGCGGCTATGCGCAGGAGGGCCTGAGCCTGGCGGGCCTGGCCGCGCAGCTGGGCACGCCCGAGTACCGGCTGCGCCGCGTCATCAACCAGGGCCTGGGCCACCGCAATTTCAACGCCTACGTGAACGGGCTGCGGCTCGCCGAGGCCCGGCGCCGCCTGGCCGACCCGGCGCAGCGCGCGCTGCCCGTGCTGACCATCGCGCTGGACGTCGGCTTTGGCTCCATCGGCCCCTTCAACCGTGCCTTCAAGGCCGAGACGGGGCAGACGCCGACCGAATTCCGCCAGCAAAGGCTGGCCGAAACCTAGAGAACCGCGCCGAAACCTCGAAGGCGCGGTTTTCGGCCAGACGCGCCTGGAGTGAGCGCCGACGCTGGCGGCTTCTCAACCCCGAGGAGCCTTCATGTCCTTCAGAGTTTTGCTCGCCGGCCTGATGCTGTGCGGTGCTGCGCAGGCCGCCACCGTCGGCACGCTGACGCTGCCCGCCGACAAAGCCGGCGGCGCGGTCACGCTGTTCTATCCCACCGCCGCCGCGGGTCGCCCCGAGACGCGCGGCGACCTGGCGTTGCTGCTCGCGCCCGGCGCCCCGCCATCCGCCGCGCTTGGCAATGGCCGGCTCATCGCCATCTCGCACGGCTCCGGCGGCGGGCCGTGGGTGCACACGACGCTGGCGAAAGCGCTGGTGGAGGCGGGCTTCGTCGTCGTGCTGCCGCTGCATCGTGGCGACAACTGGCAGGACGATGGCCATCCCGGCCCGGACAGCTGGAAGCAGCGCCCCGCCGAGATCAGCCATGCCATCGACCGCGTCGCCGCCGATGCCCGCTTCGCCGCGCTGAAGCTGGACCGCGTCGGCGTGTTCGGCATGTCCGCCGGCGGCCACACGGCGTTGACGCTGGCCGGAGGCGCCTGGTCGCCCGAGCGCTTCCGGGCGCATTGCGAGCGGCACCTCGCCGAGGACTTCCAGAGCTGCATCGGCCTGGCCACGCGCCTGACCGGCGGTGCGCTGGACGGCGCCAAGCTCTGGCTGGCGCAGCGCGTGCTGGACTGGAAGTTCGCCGGCGACGCCACGCCGCACACGCACGCCGACCCGCGCATTGCCGCCGTGGTGGCCGGCGTGCCGCTGGCGGCCGATTTCGATCTCGCCACGCTGGCCCGGCCGCGTGTGCCACTGGGCCTGATCACGGCGACCGATGACCGCTGGCTGCTGCCGCGCTTTCACAGCGACCCGCTGCGCGCCGCCTGCCGGACCTGCGAGCTGCTGGCGGATTTGGGCGGCGCCGGCCATGGCGCCCTGTTGGCGCCGCCGCCCGCGCCGGCCGAGCTGGGTGCCCTCGGATGCGCCATGCTTTGCGACCCCCCGGGCTTCGACCGTCCGGCCGCCACCCGGCTGTGGGTGGGCGCCACGGTGGCCTTCTTCAGGCGACATCTGCCGGGCGGCGGCTAGCTTCAGGCTGCGCGCCTTGCGTGCCCGGAGCTAGTCCGCGGCGCCGGTCGTCGCGCCGGCGGCAGGCCTCCTGATGGCGCTGGCCGGCAGCGCGGGGCCCTTCGCAGACTGACTTCCGAGGAAGTGCTCCACCGCGCGCGTGAGCTCGATGTTCGGGTTCATGAACCTCAGGCCGATGCGAAAGCCGCTCAGCTGGCTGGCGAGCACGCTGTGGACGACGGCCACTTCCGTTTCCACGGTGACGGCGCCACCACCGGGCTGCTTGTCAATCCGCATGCGGATCCGAAAGCGCAGGCCGCTCGGTGGGTTGATGCTGGCAACCACGCACACGCCGCTGCGGCTGAGGTCGAGTGTGCGGATCTGGAACTGCTGGCCACCGGCGATGACCGTCGCCGAGCTCCGGTAGGGGAGGCGCTCCTCGACGCGGCGTTCTGCCCCGCCGGCTGGCGCAATGTCGTCTCGGGCCGGCATGGACTGCGTCAGCGATCCGCTTGGGTGTGGAGGTGCCGGGCATTCTTGTGGCGTTTGTCGCCCGCGCGGGAAACGCCGCGGCTTCGCGCGTGATGTGCGTCACTCCCTGACGCTTGCCGCGGACGCAGGCGCAGGCGCAGGCGCAGGGCCTGCCAGGTCAGCGGACGATCAGCACCGGCAGCTCGACGTGCGTGAGCACCTTCTGCGTCTCGCTGCCGAGCAGCAGCGCAGCGAAGCCCTTGCGGCCGTGCGAAGCCATGACGATGAGGTCCACGGCCTCGGCCTTGGCGTGGTCGACGATGGCCTCCCAGGCGTGCAGGGCCTCGATGGTGTGCGCCCGGCAGGCGATGCCCTGGGCGGCGGCGGCCGCGCAGACGTCCTCGACGCGCCGGTGCGCGACACGCTGCTGGGCCTCGATGAATTCCTGCGGCGGTACCGGCTGGATCTCGGAGACCGCGCTGTAGGGGAAGGGCTCCGTGACGCTCAGCGTCAGGAGCTGGGCGCCATGCACCTTGGCGAGCTGGATGGCGGTGTCCACCGCATGCGCGGTGATGTCGGAGCCGTCAGTGGGCACGAGGATGCGCTTGAACATTCGGTCCTCCAGTCGTTGCGGAGGACCACAGTGTGGCCGATCAGCGGCCGGAGCGCTTGTCGGAGATCAAGCCTTTGCTCAATCCTTGGCTTACCTTCGGCCTACCCTTTGGCGATAGGCCGCGCGGGGTCGGACGACCATTCGCTCCAGGAGCCGGGGTACAGCAAGCTGTCGCCCAAGCCGGCGTGGGCCATGGCCAACAGGTTGTGACAGGCCGTGACACCGGAGCCGCATTGCTGGACGACGGTGGCCGCGCCATGCGGGGCGAGCAAGGCCTGGAACTCGGCGCGCAGCTGGGCGGCGGGCTTGAAGCGGCCGTCGGCGGCGAGGTTGTCCTTGAAGAAGCGGTTGCTGGCGCCGGGGATGTGGCCCGCAGCCTTGTCCAGCGGCTCGACCTCGCCGCGGAAGCGCTCGGCGGCGCGGGCGTCGATGAGGCGCACATTGCCGAGCTTCTTGAGCAGCGTGGTGGCGTCGATCTGGCCGACCAGGGGCTGGCCGGGTTGCCATTCGGTGGCCGTGGCCGTGGGCGCTTCAGCCGTCATCTCACCATCCCAGGCGCCGTCCAGCACGGCCACCTCGGCGTGGCCCAGCCAGCGCAGCATCCACCAGATGTGAGCGGCGTAAGGGCCGCCCTGGCGGTCGTAGGCCACGACCTGCCGGCCGGCGGCGAGGCCCAAGCGGCGCATCAGGGCGGCGAAGGCTTCGCGCTCGGGCAGCGGGTGGCGGCCACGGAAGGCGCCGTCGGGGCCGGTCTTGTCGCCGCAGAGGTCGCGGTCCAGGTGCAGGTAGAAGGCGCCGGGAATGTGGTCGGCCGCGTAGGCGCGCTCGCCTGCGTCGGTGTCGGCCAGATCAAAGCTGACTTCCAGGATCAGCGGGTTCGAGAGGGCGCGCAGCTCGGCGGGGGTGATCAGCGTCGTGTAGGGCACGTTCAGGTCTCGTTGGGGTTGAACTGGCTGTCC
>SEEY01000290.1 GCA_004211235.1 Rubrivivax sp. | reverse complement strand
CGACCAGCATGCCGGTGATGGCGCCGCCCTTGAAGGCGACGTCCAGCGCCGGGCCGATGCCCTTGGAGGCGGCCTGCGCGGTGCGCACATTGGCGCGCACCGAGATGTTCATGCCGATGAAGCCGCAGATGCCCGACAGCACCGCGCCGATGACGAAGCCGACGGCCGTCGTCAGGCCCAGGCCGGGCACGACCGCGATGGCGATGGCCAGCACGACGCCGACGATGGCGATGGTGCGGTACTGCCGGCCCAGGTAGGCGGCGGCGCCTTGCTGGATCGCCGCGGCGATCTCCTGCATGCGGGCATTGCCGGCGTCCTGACTCAGGATCCAGCTGCGTTGAATGAAGCCATAGAGAACGGCCGCGAGGCCGCAAGCCAGCGCGAAATACAGCGCCATTTCCGTCGACATGTATGAGTCTCCTGTTCAGCGTGTGATCTGTGGCCCGATGCAGACAGCGGACGGGCTTGCGCGGCGGAGCTTAAGGTTCGCCTCCGCACCCTGATTGCGCGTTTACCAGCGTTGTTCGGGAAACCTAGAATGCGGGTTTTCCTTCACTCCAATAACGACCATGAGCCTGCACAACGTGTCCCCCGGCGCCAAGGCGCCTGACGAGTTCAACGTCATCATCGAGATCCCGATGAATGCCGACCCGATCAAGTACGAGGTCGACAAGGAGAGCGGGGCGCTGTTCGTGGATCGCTTTCTCACCACGCCGATGTACTACCCCTGCAACTACGGGTACATCCCCAGGACGCTTGCGGACGACGGCGACCCGGTCGACGTGCTGGTGATCACCCCGTTCGCGTTGACGCCCGGCGTCGTCGTGACCTGCCGCCCGCTGGGCGTGCTGATGATGGACGACGAGGCGGGTGGCGACGCCAAGCTGCTGGCCGTGCCCACCAACAAGATCCTGCCCATGTACAGCCATTGGGAAAAGATCGAAGACGTGAACCCGATGCGCATCAAGGCCATCCAGCACTTCTTCGAGCACTACAAGGATCTGGAAGCCGGCAAGTGGGTCAAGGTCAAGGGCTGGGAAGGCCCGGCGAAGGCCAGGTCCGAGATCACCGAAGGCATGGCGAACTACGCCAAGGCCGAGCAGAAGTAATCAGCTCCGCCGCCCAGACCTGAACGGACGCCGCACTCGCGGCGTCTTTTATTTGGGCACCTCATTCACTTCTGCTGCGGTGGCTGCCTTGAAGGGCGCGTGCTCGTTGAGTTCGCCCAGGTAGCCGCTGATCGCTTCGCCCTCGCGGGCGAGGAAGTCGTTCACCGCTTCGGCAAAGGCCGGATGCGCCAGCCAGTGGCTGGACGCGGTCGGCGTGGGCATCAGGCCGCGCGCCATCTTGTGCTCGCCCTGCGCGCCGCCCTCGAAGCGCTGGTAGCCGTTGGCGATGCACCAGGCGAGCGGCTGGTAGTAGCAGGCATCGAAGTGCAGGTTGGGAATGTGTTCGGTCGCACCCCAGTAGCGGCCGAACGCGGCGCGGCGAGCCGCATCGAGCGCGATCAGCGAGGCCGCGACCCGCTCGCCACCCCGCCACGCGCTGAACATCAACCAGTGCTCGGGCATCTCGCTTGCCATGCGGGCGAAGAAGTCCCGGCTCAGATAGGGCGTGCTGTGGTGTTCGCGATAGGTTTGCTGGTAGCAGCGATAGAAGTAGTCCCAGTCGTCGGGCGTGATGGCGGCGCCTTCGCGAACCTCGAACGCGACGCCGGCCTCGCGCACGCGCCGCTGCTCCTGCTGGATCTTCTTGCGCTTGTCCCGCTGCAGCCGCGCGAGGAAGGCGGGGAAGTCGGCATCGCCTTCGGCCGTCCAGTGGAACTGCACACCGGCGCGCGGGGTGCATCCGGCTTCAGCCAGCGCCGCCTGGTCGCACCCGTCGCCGAACAGCACGTGCAGCGACGAAGCGTCCGTCTCCTTCGCCAGCGCGCGCAGCCCCTGGGCCAGCATCTGCCGCGCGTCGGCGTCGACGGCCAGCAACCGGCTGCCCGGCACCGGCGTGAACGGCACCGCCACCAGCAGCTTGGGGTAGTAGCTCAGGCCATGGCGACGGTAGGCATCGGCCCAGGCCCAGTCGAACACGTATTCGCCGTAGGAGTGGGTCTTCAGCCAGGCCGGGCAGGCAGCCAGCAAACGCTGGTCGTCCCAGAGGCTCACGAACATCGGCTGCCAGCCGGTCTCGCTCACCGCGGAGCCGGATTCCTGCA
Organism: Rubrivivax sp.; assembly: GCA_004211235.1. The sequence goes on along the minus strand of SEEY01000290.1, from coordinate 5,782 downwards.
GCGCCTGCAGGTATTCATGGCGCATGAAGGGCGTGGGCTGGGGAGACGCGGCCAGCAGGCGATTCCAGGCGTCGCGTGGCAGGGCGGCCGGGGAGTCGTCGACACGGAGGGTGGGCATGGCGCCCACTCTATCGGGCCGCGCCTGGCCTTGAAAACAGGCGGGCATCGCCTGCGCCGGCGTTGCATGGGGCCGGCTTGATGGCAGGATGACGCCCATGCGTTTCGACAACCTATACAGCCATGACTTCGCCCGCGTCGCGGTGGGCGTGCCGCAGTGCCGCGTCGCGGACCCGGTTTTCAACGCCGCGCAGACGATCGCCCTGATCAGTCAGGCCGCGGCCGACGGCGTGGCCGTGATCGTCTTTCCGGAGCTGGGTCTGTCGGCCTACAGCTGCGACGACCTCTTCCACCAGCGCGCCCTGCTCGATGCCTGCGAGGCTGCGCTGGCCGACGTGTTGGCGGCCACCGAGGCGCTGCCGACGGTGGCCATCGTCGGCCTGCCGCTGCGTGTCGAACAGCGACTGTTCAACTGCGCCGCCGTGCTGCTGCGTGGCCGCATCCTCGGCCTTGTGCCCAAGACCTTCCTGCCGAACTACAACGAGTTCTACGAGGCGCGCCAGTTCTGCTCGGGCGAAGAGGCGACGGTGGACACCGTGACGTTGCTCGGCCAGCAGGTGCCTTTCGGCAGCCGCCAGATCTTCACGGCGGAAGACATGCCGCTGCTGCGCCTGCACGTGGAGATCTGCGAAGACGTGTGGACGCCCATCCCGCCGTCCTCCTTCGCCGCCCTGGCTGGCGCGACCGTGCTCGTCAACCTGTCGGCATCCAACATCGTCATCGGCAAGGCGGCCTACCGGCGCCAGCTCGTCTCGCAGCAGTCGGCGCGCTGCCTGGCGGCCTATCTCTACTCGTCCGCCGGGGCCGGCGAGTCGACGACGGACATGGCCTGGGACGGCCAGGCCATCGTCTGCGAGAACGGCGACCTGCTCGTCGAGTCGGAGCGCTTCCTGCGCAGCTCGCATGTCGTGACGGCCGATGTCGACCTGGAGCGCCTGGCCCGTGAGCGCATGCACCAGACGAGCTTCGGCGATTCCGTGCGCCTGCATGCGGCGCAGGTGCGCGCCTTCCGGCACGTGTCGTTCAAGCTGGGGCTAGACCGCGAGCAGCCGCTGGCCTTGCGGCGCCGCGTCGAGCGCTTCCCCTACGTGCCGGCGGACCTCAGCCGCCGCGACGAGCGCTGCCACGAGGTCTACAACATCCAGGTGCAGGGCCTGACCCAGCGCCTCGCCTCGAGCGGCATCCACAAGCTCGTCGTCGGCATCTCGGGCGGGCTGGATTCCACCCACGCGCTGCTCGTGGCCGCGCGGGCGATGGACGCGCTGGGCTTGCCGCGCACCCACATCATCGGCGTGACGATGCCCGGTTTTGCCACCGGCGAGCGCACCCGCGATCAGGCGCGCCGGCTGATGGCTGCCGTCGGCTGCGAGGCCCGCGAGATCGACATCCGGCCCAGCTGCGCGCAGATGCTCCAGGACATCGGCCACCCCCACAGCGAGGGCGAGCCGGTCTACGACATCACCTTCGAGAACGTGCAGGCGGGCGAGCGCACCAGCCACCTGTTCCGCCTTGCCAACCTCACGGGCGGCCTGGTGCTCGGCACGGGGGACCTCTCCGAGCTGGCCCTGGGCTGGTGCACCTACGGCGTCGGCGATCACATGTCCCACTACAACGTCAACGCCAGCGTGCCCAAGACGTTGATCCAGCACCTGGTGCGTTGGGTGGCCGAGACCGAGCAGCTCGGCGCCGGCACCGACACCCAGGTGCTGCACGACATCCTCGGCACGGAGATCAGCCCGGAGCTCGTGCCGGGCGACCTGCAGAGCACGGAAGCAACGGTCGGCGCGTACGCGCTGCAGGATTTCAACCTCTTCTTCACGCTGCGCTACGGCTACGCGCCGAGCAAGATCGCCTTCCTGGCGCGCCATGCCTGGAGCGATGTCTACACGCTGGCCGAGATCAAGCGCGTGCTGCGGATCTTCCTGCAGCGCTTCTTCAAGGGCAGTCAGTTCAAGCGCAGCTGCGTGCCCAATGCGCCCAAGGTCGGCAGCGGCGGCTCGTTGTCGCCCCGCGGCGACTGGCGCGCTCCGAGCGATTCGGAGGCCGTTGTCTGGCTCGCGGAGCTGGACCGGATTCCGGATGAACGTGCTTAAATCGATGCGAAACGAAATCAGGAGCCTCGCCCCATGAAGCAGATCACCGCCATCATCAAACCCTTCAAGCTCGACGAGGTCCGCGAGGCGCTGGCCGAGGTGGGCGCCTCGGGCCTGACCGTCACCGAGGTCAAGGGCTTCGGCCGCCAGAAGGGCCACACCGAGCTGTACCGCGGCGCCGAGTACGTGGTCGACTTCCTGCCCAAGGTCAAGGTCGAGGTCGTCGTCAAGGACGACGAGGTCGAACGCTGCATCGACGCCATCCTGAAGGCCGCCAAGACCGGCAAGATCGGCGACGGCAAAATCTTCGTCGTCTCGGTCGAGCAGGTCATCCGCATCCGCACCGGTGAAACGGACGAGGCTGCGGTCTAGCGCTGCGTCAGGGCGAGCTTGACGCTCAGCCCCACGAAAGTCGCCGCGAAGCTGCGGCGCAGCCAGGCCATTGCCGTCGTGCTGCCCAGGACCTGCTCGCGCATGCGGGCCGCGAACGCGCCGTAGAGGGCAAACACCGCGAACGTCATGGCCATGAAGATGGCCGACAGCTGCAGCATCGCCAGCGTCGGCGCCGCCTCGTCCTTGGCGATGAACTGCGGCAGAAACGCCAGGAAGAACATCGACAGCTTGGGATTGAGCAGGTTGACGAGCACGGCGTGCCGGATCACCTGCCCGTTCGAGCGTTCCATGCCGCTCGCCTCGACCGTCAGCACGCCGCGTTCACGCCATGTCGCCCAGGCGATGTAGAGCAGGTAGGCCACGCCGGCGAACTTCACCGCCTCGAAGGCGAGGGCGCTGGCATGCAGCAGTGCGGCCAGGCCCGTGATGGCCGCCAGCATGTGCGGCACGATGCCCAGCGTGCAGCCCAATGCCGCGACGGCCGCCGCGCGGGTGCCGCGTGCCAGCCCGGTGGCGATGGTCACCGCCGCGCCGGTGCCCGGTGAGGCGACGACCAGCAGCGAGACGGTCAGGAATTCGAGGTTCATGCAGGCGCTCCTTGAGTAGAAGCGTCATGCTGCGTCGCCTCCCGCGCGCCGTCTTGAACGAAATTTCAGCGCCGCACGAAAGCGCCCGGCGTCAGGCCGAAGCTGCGCGCGAAGCAGCGCGTCATGTGGCTCTGGTCCGCAAAGCCACTGGCCGCTGCGGCCTCCGCCAGCGGCAGGCCGCCGCGCACGAGCTGGCGGGCGCGCTGCACGCGGCGTTGCAGCAGGTAGGCATGGGGCGGCAGACCCGTCAGCCGGGTGAAGGCGCGCAGGATCGTCGTCGATGCGCTCGCGCGCTGCGGCGATCCCGACGCCTGAGGCCGCCCGCTCGGCACACGCGGGCTTGAGCATCTGCGCCGCCAGCAGCAGTAGCGCCGACTCGGAGCGCAGCGCATCCTCGGCGGTCACGGCGTCGAACAGCGTGCGAAAGCGCACCGCCAGCGATGCATTGCGAATGACGGGCGCCTTGAACTCGAACGACATGCCGGGGGTAATGTCGCCTGCGGCGTCGAGCAGACGTGCCGGGTCGACGTAAAGCATCCGCCAATGCCGCCCGCTGGCGTCGAACGGTGTGCCGTCATGCACTTCGCCCGGGTTGACGGTGATGAGGTCGCCGGTGCCGGCTTCGACGACGCCGCGCCCGCTGGCCGACTTCTGCGCGCCGCGCTCGATGAGGCCGATGCCGAAGTCGTCATGGGTGTGGCGGCCGAAAGCCTGTGCCGAGTCGGCCACGACCACCTCGACGCCGTCGACATGGCTGGGAATCAACTGGAAGCCGCGGGCCCGCATGGCCCAAGTGTCACACCGTCAGCGCAGGTGCTGCCAGATCGCCGCGACCCAGATGCCGGCGGCCAGCACCAGCGCCATCAGCACCGCCGCGCTGGCGATGTCCTTGGCGCGCTTGGACAGTTCATGCCGCTCGAACGAGACGCGGTCGACGACGGCCTCGATGGCCGAGTTCAACAGCTCGACGATAAGCAGCAGCAGCAGCGAACCCAGCAGCAATGCGGCCTGCTCCCAGCTCTTGGCGAGCCAGAACGTCAACGGTGCGGCGATGACGCACAGCCACGTCTCCTGGCGGAAGGCGCTTTCGCCCGTGTACGCGGCCTTCAGACCGGCCCAGGAGTAGCCGGCGGCGTGAATGATGCGGTCCAGGCCTGTGCGGCCCTTGTGCGGGTTGCTCATGAACGCCGGGGAAGTTGGGTGATGACTCGCGAGCCGCAGATCGCATCGTGCAGGAATTGTCGCTGCGGATGCAGGCGGGCGATCAGCAGATAGCCCGCCACGCCCGCGACCAGGCTGCCGATGATGGCGCCGCCGCTGTGCAGGCCCATCAGCCTGACGCTTATCAGCGCCGGCAGAAACCACAGCCAGCTGAAGAGATAGCGCAGCGTCGCACGGCCGAGGCGCAAGGGCTGACCGGCGAGGTCGGTGACGCGCAGGTGCCAGGTCTTCATCGCCAGGGTCTGGCCGGACCGCGTCCAGAAGCCGACGAAGTACAGGCCCAGCACGAAAAAGAGGAACACGCCCAGGCCGACGCGCCCTTCCAGCGCGTGCTCCTGTCGCGTCAGGACCGAATAGAGAAAGCCCGCGAAGAAGATGACGCCGAACAGCAGCACGCCTTCATAGATGAAAGCCGCGAAGCGTCTCGCCAGGCCCGGGGGCGTGGCAGGCAGGTCGGCCGGCGCCGTCACGGACGCGGCGTGGACGCGGGCGGCGTCTTCTTCAGTGGCAGCAGCGTGTTCGGATCGATCAGCTGAGGGTCGGCCATCAACGGCGGCATGGCGAGCGCCTGACGGCGCGGCTGCGCGAGGTCTCGCGTGATGAGCACGGTGGTTGCGCCGGGCTTGGCCTGCACGAGGGTGCTGGTCACCAGCGCCGGCGTCACCAGCTTTGCCGGGGCGGGCGGGGCGTCGGACCGGCGCTGTGTCACCAGCGGCTTGGCGGCCCGTGCGGGCGCTTCGGCCAGCGCCTGGCGGCGGGCCACGGCCCTCTCGGCCAGCGCCTTGCGCTCTTCTTCCGGCAGCGCCTGGTAGGCCTCCCAGCGGGCCTGCCGCTGCTCGGGCGTCAGTTGCCGGGAGACCTGGAAGCCGATGCGCGCGGTCGACCGTTCCGAGCCGCTCAGCATCGTCCAGTCGCGGATGCGGTCATGCACGCGCTTGATCTCTTCGCCGGACATCGTCGCCAGCGTCGGCGTGGCGCTCAGCCACTTGCTGCGCTGCGTGTCGGAAATTTCCTGCCAGTCGCGCTCCAGCGGCGCGAGCAGCGCCTGTTGCTTGGGCGTGAGGCCGCTCCAGGTGGCGGGCGGCACGCTCAGCGCTGCGGGCGCCACCGGCTTGGTCAGCACGCGCGGCCTGACGGCAGCCTGTGCTGCCGGCGAAGACGGCATGGCGGCGCCGGCATCGGCCGCCGGTGCGGAGGCAGCATCGGCGGCCTGCGCAAAAGCAGAAAACCCCGCTGCGCTGAGCAGCAGGGCCATTGACAGGCGGCAAAAGGCGGGCAGCGTCAGCGCGGCTCGGTTCATGCGCATCCGGTCATTCTTCTGCATCTCTCAGGAATTCCGAGAAACCCGGATCGGTGAATGCAGCGGGGGGC
>SEEY01001099.1 GCA_004211235.1 Rubrivivax sp. | reverse complement strand
AGAACGGCGCGCCGGAGATGTTCCCGCTGCTGGACCGCACCTTCGCGAAGTTCGGCGTGCAGATCGTTCATGAAGACGGCTGGAGCCGCTGCGTCACGCACGGCCCGCTCAAGGTGAAGGAGCCCTTCACGCGCAACATCCTGCAGAAGGTGGAGGCCGCGCCCTGGCCCTATGTGCCGGTGGACCTGCTGCCCATCTTCGTCGCACTCGGCGTGAAGGCCGAGGGCAGCGTGATGTTCTGGAACAAGGTCTACGACGGCGCGATGGGCTGGACGTCGGAGCTCGCCAAGTTCGGGGCCCATGCCTTCCTTTCCGACCCGCATCGCATGATCACCTTCGGCGGCAAGCCGCTGAGCCCGGCCGAGGTGGAGAGCCCCTACATCATCCGCGTCGCCATCGCGCTGCTGATGGTGGCGGCCAGCATCCCGGGCAAGAGCGTGATCAAGAACGCCACGCCCATCCGCCGAGCCCATCCGAACTTCGTCGAGCACATCGGCGAGCTCGGTGCGCGCATGGAGTGGGTCGAGGGGGATTGAGCGTTGCGCGGCTGGCTGGCGGCGGTCTGCTTCGCGGTCTGCGTCACCGTCTGCCTGCAGGTCTTCGCCGCTGAGACGCCGCCGCCACCTGACACCATCACCTGGGTGGCCCAGGACATGCCGCCTCATTTCAGCTTCGTGCACGGCCGCCCGCCGCAGGGCGTGGCCGAGCTGGGCCGTGGCGAGGTGGACGGCTTCCTGCGCGTGCTGCTGCCGCGCATGCGCGGGTATCGGCACGAGTTCGTCGATTCCGGCACGTCGCGCTACGAGATGGAAAGCCGGCGTGGCCGCACCCTGTGCTCCGCCTTGCACGTGCGCACTCCAGAGCGCCTGCAGTGGGCCTATTTCTCGCATCCGTTCCCGCCGCTGGCCTCGCGGGAGCTGCACGTCGTCGTGCGGCGCGAGGTGCTGGATCGCCTTGCGCAGAATCGCGGGCAGGAAGGGCGGCTGCAGCTGGCCGTGCTGCTGAAGCACCCCGAGCTGCGCCTGCTGGTGGCGCGTGACCGCGCCTTCGGCCCGCAGATCGACAGCCTGCTCGCCCGGCAGCCGGTGACCCGGCTCGTCATGGGCGGGCGGCCCAGCACCCAGGTGCTGGACATGCTGCGCGCCGGCAGGATGGACTACACGCTCGAGTAC
>SEEY01001098.1 GCA_004211235.1 Rubrivivax sp. | reverse complement strand
GTAGTCGCCGCCGGGCAGGAACTTCTCGACCATGACCTGGCCGATCTCGTCCGCCGCCTTGTACGCGGCCGCTATGCCTTCGCGGGTCGTCACGTTGACGGTGACGCCCTTGCCCTGGTTGCCGTCCTGCGGCTTGACGACGACCGGCAGGCCGATCTCTTCGGCCACGGCCCAGGCGTCGTCCACCGAATCGACCGGCCGGCCGATGGGCACCGGCACGCCGGCGGCCTGCAGCAGGCGCTTGCAGAGGTCCTTGTCCTGGGCGATGGACTCGCTGACGGCACTGGTCGCGTCGACCTCCGCGGCCCAGATGCGGCGCTGCTTGGCGCCCCAGCCGAACTGCACCAGGCTGCCCTGCGTCAGGCGGCGGAACGGAATGCCACGGGCCTGCGCCGCGTTGACGATGGAGCCGGTCGAGGGGCCGAGGCGGATGTCCTCGTCCAGCTCGCGCAGCTGGGCCAGCACGGCGTCGGCGTCGAACTCGCCGCCATTCAGCGCGGCCAGCACCAGCTTCAAGGCGTGCTCGAAGGCCAGGCGGCCGACGTCTTCCTCGCTGTACTCGATGACGATCTGGTACGTGCCGGCCTCCGGCGTCACGTGCGTCTGGCTGAAGGTGACGGGGCAGCCGGCCTGGGCCTGCAGCGCCAGCGTGGCCTGCTCCAGCACCTGGGCGAGCGACGCGTTGGCGCGCAGTTCGCCGATGGTGGGGAAGAGCTTGCGCACGCTTGGCTCGAAGCCCGGCAGGCGCTCCAGCGAGCGTTCGGCCTCGGCGCAATGCACCACGGCCTCGATCGCCGTGTGGCGGCTCCACATGTTGGGGCCGCGCAGCGCGCGGGTGCGGGAAACGTCCATGTTGTTGGCGATTCTTTGTTTGGAGTTCAGCCCTGCTGAAGTCGTGCAGCAACCGTAGCGAGCGGGCACAGGGTGGGTCGAGCAGCGCAGCCGTACACCCGTACGGCGAGCAGCGCAGGCCCGCCCTGTGTCCTCGCAGTAGGTTGATGCATGGCTTCAGGCGAGGTGGTGGTCGGGGACGAAGGTGTCGAGGCCGGCGGCGATGAGTTCTGGCGAAATGCCCAGCGCCCAGGCCGCGGCAACAGCGGCCAGCAGCGTGGGCGCGTCGGCCGCATCGGCGCCGAAGCGGCCCAGCAGCGCGTCGATGTTGGCGCCGGGCGT
>SEEY01001097.1 GCA_004211235.1 Rubrivivax sp. | reverse complement strand
AGGTGGACGCGCCGGCGGCCAGCGCCGCGGCGACGAACTCGCGGCCGTCGCGCGCATAGCCCGGCCAGGCGATGAAGGCATCGCCGGGCTGGACCTGGCGGCTGTCGGTGCGCAGCGTGCCGGTGCACCATTCGCGCAGCCAGCGGGCTGCGGCATCGGGGGATTTCAGGCGGGTGAGCATCAGAAACTCTCCTCGACGGCAGTGGCCTTCTGGTTGGCCACGATCTGGCTCTTCACGTCGAGGTCGGGCGGCACGCCGAGCAGGCGCAGCGTCTGCGCGGTGACTTGGCTGAACACCGGGCCCGCCACCTTGCCGCCGTAGTACACGCCGGCGGTCGGCTCGTCGACCATCACCGCCACGACGATGCGCGGCTTGCTGATCGGGGCGACGCCGACGAACCAAGAGCGGTACTTGTTGACGTAGCCGCGGCCCTCCTGCTTGTGCGCCGTGCCGCTCTTGCCGCCGACGCTGTAGCCGGGCACCTGCGCGTCGGGCGCCGTACCGCCCGGGCCGGCAGCGGCCTGCAGCATGTGGCGCAGCTCGACGGCGACGCTTGGCGAAAACACGCGGATGCCGGGTATGGGATGGTCCTGCGGCTGGCGCAGCATGCTGACCGGGATGATTTCGCCGTCGCGCGCGAACACGGTGTAGGCGCGCGCCAGCTGGAAGAGCGATGCCGACAGGCCGTAGCCGTAGCTCATCGTGGCCTGCTCGATGGGCCGCCAGCTCTTGTAGGGCCTCAGCTTGCCGGCGACCGCACCGGGAAAGCTGATCTGCGGCCGCTGGCCGAGGCCAATGGCGGTGAACAGCTCGTGCATCTCGCGCGGCTGCATCTGCATGGCCAGCTTGGTGGTGCCGATGTTGCTGGACATCTGGATCACCTCGCGCACCGTGATCGTGCCGTGCGGCTTGGTGTCGCTGATCACCGCGCCGTGGAAGGGATAGCGGCCATTGCCGGTGTCGACGAGCGAATCGGGCCGCACGCGGCCGGTCTCGAGGGCCAGCCCCGCGATGAAGGGCTTCATCGTCGAGCCGGGCTCGAAGACGTCGGTCAGCGCGCGGTTGCGCAGCTGTTCGCCGGAGAGGTTCTGGCGGTTGCCGGGGTCGTAGCTCGGGAAGTTGGCCAGCGCCAGCACTTCGCCGGTCTGCACGTCGAGCACGACGACCGAGCA
>SEEY01000289.1 GCA_004211235.1 Rubrivivax sp. | reverse complement strand
GCGGCCGCAGCTATGCGCTGGTCATGATCGACATGGACCGCTTCAAGCAGCTCAACGACAGCCTCGGCCATGCCGCGGGTGACGCGGCGCTGCGCCAGATGGTCAAGGAGCTGCAGCCCTGCGTGCGCGAGGTGGACCGCTTCGGCCGCCTCGGCGGCGAGGAGTTCTGCGTGCTGCTGCCCGATACCGGCATTGCCGGCGCGGCCCTAGTGGCCGAGCGCATGCGTGCGCTGGTGAGCGAGACGCCGCTGCGATGGCTGGAGCAGGACTGGCCGCTCAGCGCCAGCTTCGGCATCGCCGAGGCGGAGCTCGGCGACGCCGACGGGAAGGCGGTGCTGGCGCGGGCGGATGCGGCGCTCTACCGCGCCAAGGCGCAAGGGCGCAACGTGGTGCAGGCCTGAAGGCGGCTGCGCGGCGCGCCTCGGGCCCGCTGCTACTGCTACTGCTACTGCTGCTGCGGCGGCGGCTCGCTGCCGCTGCGAAGCCTCACCGAGACGGCCAGGCCGCCCAGGGAAGTGGAGCGCGAGACGACCATCTCCGCGCCCAGCACGCCGGCCACGCGCCGCATGATCGACCAGCCCAGGCCGCTACCGCTCTCGCCGCTGCCGATGACGCGGAAGAAGCGCTCGCCCAGCCGCCCGATGTCGGCCTCGCGCATGCCCGGGCCGCTGTCCTCCACGGTCAGCGCGGCGCCGCCGGGCGTCGCCCGCACCGAGACGCTCACGCTCGCACCCTCGGGGCTGTAGCGGATCGCGTTGTCGACCAGGTTGCGCACCAGCACGGCCAGCAACGCGGGCTCGGCGTGGACCGACACCGGCTCCGGCGCGTCCAGCGACAGGGTCTGGTGCTTGCGCAGCGCCTGCGCGGCGGCGTCCGCAACAACCTCACGAACGACGGCCCCCAGCTCCAGCGTCGCAAGCGCCGGCGCGTTGCCGGCTTCCAGCCGCGACAGCGTCAACAACTGCTCGACGAGCCGGGTGGCGCGGTCGCAGCCTTGCAGCGTGGCGTGCAGGGCGTGGCGGCGCTCCGCGTCGTCGGCCGACACCAGGGCGACCTGCGCCTGGGCGCGGATGGCGGCGATCGGTGTGCGCAGCTCGTGCGCGGCGTCCGCCGTGAAGCGGCGCTCCGATGCCATCAGCTCGCCGATGCGCCCGAACAGGCCGTTCAGCGCATCCAGCATGGGCGCCATCTCGGCCGGCGCGCCGGACACGTCGACGGCGTGCATCTCATCCGGCCGGCGCTGCGCCAGCGTGCGGCCGAGCGCCCGCAGCGGCGCCACGCCCCGGCGCACCGCCCACCAGGCGGCCAGCGCGAGCCAGGGCAGCGCGAACAGCATCGGCGTGAGGCCGCTGCGCAGCACCGCGCGCAGGATGTCGTCGCGCGACCGCACCTGCTCGCCGACGAAGACCTGCGTGTCCCGCTCGCGGCCATGGGCGGCGAACACGCGCCAGGTCGTGCCGTCCAGATCGACGGTGCGCAAGCCGTGCGCCGCCGTGCCGGTGAGCGGCAGCATGGGCCGGGCCGGCGCGTTGGCCGAGCGCATCGCCAGGCGGCCCTCGTGGAAGACCTGGAAGGCCACCTTTGGCGCATAGCGATGCAGCGAGGGCGCGTCGATGGCGTGATCGCCGTCCTCGATCTCGCCAGCCTGCTGCACGACCAGCAGCGCCGCCGCCTGCGCGAGGTGGCTGTCGAGCAGTTCGTCCAGTTCGTGGCGCACGTCCAGCCAGGTCAGCGCCAGCGTGACGCCCCACACCGCCGCCACCACGCCCAGCACGAGGGCCAGCAGCCGGCCTTGCAGCGAACGGGGGCGCTGCGTCATGGCCGCGGCGGCTCGCGCGTGACGACGTAGCCGACGCCGCGCACCGTCTGGATCAGCGCGCTGCCGAGCTTGCGCCGCAGATGGTGCACATGGACCTCGACCGCATTGCTCTCCACCTCCTGGCCCCAGCCGTAAAGATGCTGCTCCAGCTGCTCGCGCGACAGCACCCGGCCGGCATTGAGCAGCAGCGTGTGCAGCAGGTCGAACTCGCGCGCCGACAGCGCCACCGCCCTGCCCGCCTGCAGCACGGTGCGGGCTGCAGCGTCCAGCAGCACGTCCTGGGCGGCCAGGCAGTCCTGCGCCTGGCCATGAGCGCGCCGCACCAGCGCACGCAGCCGCGCGGCGAGCTCGTTCAGGTCCACGGGCTTGACGACGTAGTCGTCCGCGCCGATGTCCAGCCCGCGGATGCGGTCGGGCAGCGCGTCGCGCGCCGTCAGCACGAGGACCGGCAGCTTGATGCCGGCACGGCGGACGGACTCGAGCACCGCCATGCCGTCCCGCAGCGGCAGGCCGAGGTCCAGCACGGCGGCGGCATACGGCTGGGCACGCAGCTCGGTTTCCGCCGCCAGGCCGTCACGCACCCAGTCGACCTGGAAGCCGAGCTGGCGCAGGCCGGTGCGCAGCCCGTCGCCCAGCAGGGGGTCGTCTTCGGCGAGGAGCACACGCATGGGCGGAATACGCTGAGCGCGGCCTCAGTCGTCGTCGCGGTCACGGTGCGCGGCAGACGACGCTGCGGCGGTGCCCGGCACCGGCGCGCCCTGCCACTGCCAGGCCCAGAACGTGAGCACCGCCGCCAGCATCAGCACCGCCACGCTGCGCCAGGCGCTGCCCACGCCATCCTGCGGCATGCCGAACCTGCGGCCGCTGAACATGGCGCCGATCAGGTTGTCGCGATGCATCCAGCTGCCGATCAGCACGCCCGCGATGTGCACGCCGACGACGGCCAGCATCACGTTCGCCGCGCCCTCGTGCAGCTCCTCCAGCCATTCGCCGCCGAGGTCGTTGTAGGTGGCCCAGCCGGCGGCCGTCACCAGGCCGGTCAGCCCCAGCAACGCGACGATGGCGAGCGCGCCCGCCGGGTTGTGGCCGACGTGGTGCTCCGGCTGGCCGCTGGCCAGGCTGCGCAGGTAGCGCGCCACGGCCGCCGGCCCGCGCACGAAGCTGGCAAATCGCGCATGGCGCGTGCCGACAAGCCCCCAGACGACGCGGAACGCGAGCAGGCCGGCCATGGTGTAGCCGAGCGTCACATGCAGCAGGCGCCAGCGTTCGCTCTCGGCGGTGAGATAGGCGCCCGCAAAGCTGATCACCATCAGCCAGTGGAAGGCGCGCACCGGCGCATCCCACACCAGCACCTTGCGGGCGACGGCGTCGCCAGCGGGGGTTTCGGCCGGCGCCTCAGCGTGGGATGCGGACGTTGTGTTCATTGAAATCTCCTCGGTCGGCGCCGCTGTGGCAGGCCATGCAGTTGGATGCGCTCTTGATGGATGGGCGTTGCCAGGTCGCTGCGGGCACTTCGTCGTGCTTGCGCGTGAACCAGGCGGAACGGGTGATGCGGTCTTCGGCCGGCGGGGGCGACGCCGCCCGCCGGCCCTGCGCCGCGTTGGCCGTCAACCATGTCGACAGCGCCGTCACCGCGGCGGGGTCCAGCGAGGCATCGGTGCCGAAGTGATGCGGCAGATCTTTCATCAGCCGCTGCCATGAAGCGGCCGGCAGGAGCGCGGGCGGGTAGGCGATGTGGCAGGCGGCGCACTCGGCCTTGTAGGCCGGCAGCAACGGCACGCGCGCCGCGCGGGAAGCGCGGTCGCCGTCGTCGGCGCCGGCCGGGCTGCACAGACCGATGGCGGCGGCAAAGGCCAGCGCGCCGCCCAGGCCGGACAGGAGGGATCGAGAACGCGGGGCGGGTGTCATGGGCGTCCTCTCACGGCTTGATCGTCATGAGCCAGCTCAGCACATCCGCCTTCTCGGCGGGCGTGCATTCGCGGCCCGCCACGTCGTTGCAGTTGCGCCGAAACCATTTGTCGGCCTTGGCCGGGTCGGTGAATCGTTCGCGGTTGAATGCAGGCGCCAGCGGCCCGATGGCCTTGCCGGTGGCGGCGTGCCTGCCCGGCTGGTTCGGCGTCATGCCGTGGCAGGACGCGCAACGCCATTCGCGGCCATGGCCCGTGTTGAAGAACTGCTGGCCGCGCGCCGGCTCCGGGGGCACGCCCGCCTGCTGGCTGTAGGCCGCCAGCAGGTCGACGGGCGTGTTGGGCGGGGCGGCAGGCGCAAGGCCGGCGGCAAGGCCCGCCATGGCTGCGAGCAGGGTTCGAAGGGATCTCAAAGGGTTCATGTCGGCTCCGTTGCTGCCATGGTGGCGCGCGCGCCTTAGCGTTCGCTTATCGGCGCAGCGCGCCGCTTGACCTGGGTCAAGCCCGCGTCGCACAGCGCCTTCGGCACCTCTGTCCACCGCGACAATCGGCGCCGTGAAGACCGACGCTGGCGCTTGCGAATGACTTCCGAGGACATCGCTGGCCTCCATGCCTCGCAAGACACGTCCGCGAGCAATGGCCTGAGCGCCACCGAGGCCCGCCAGCGCCTGGCCACGGACGGCCCCAACGAACTGCCCGTCTCGCGCCCGCGCAGCGTGCTCAGGCTGGCACGCGAGATCGCCGGCGAGCCGATGTTCCTGCTGCTGCTGGCCTGCGGCGCCATCTACCTGACGCTGGGCGACCGCCAGGAGGCGCTGATGCTGCTCGGCTTCGTGGTCGTCGTCATGGCCATCAGCTTCGTGCAGCAGCGCCGCAGCGAGCGCTCGCTGGAGGCCTTGCGCGACCTGTCCAGCCCGCGCGCGCAGGTGCTGCGCGACGGCCGGCCGGCGCCCATCGCCGCGCGTGAGCTGGTGGTGGGCGACCTCGTGCTGCTGGCCGAGGGCGACCGCGTGCCGGCCGACGTGCGACTGCTCCAGCTGTCGAACTTCGCCGTCGACGAGTCACTGCTGACCGGGGAGTCGATCGCGGTCGACAAGACCTGCGCAGGCGAGGATCTGGCCTACGCCGGCACGCTCGTCACGCGCGGCACGGCGCGGGGCAGCGTCGTCGCCACCGGCGAGCGCAGCGCGCTGGGCCGCATCGGCCAGTCGCTCGCGGGCATCGGCCCCGGCACGACGCCCGTCCAGCAGGAGACGCGGCGTGTCGTGAAACGCGTGGCCGGCGTCGGGCTGACGCTGGCGGCCGGCCTGGCCGTCATCTACGGCCTCAAGCTGGGCGACTGGCTGCACGGCCTGCTGGCCGGCCTGACGCTGGCCATGGCGGTACTGCCCGAGGAATTGCCGGTGGTGCTGGCGCTCTTCCTCGGCCTGGGCGCGTGGCGCCTGGCACGCGAGCAGGTGTTGGCGCGCAGTGTGCCGGCCGTGGAGCTGCTGGGCGCGACGACGGTGCTCTGCGTCGACAAGACCGGCACGCTGACCGCCAACCGCATGACCGTGCGACAGCTGTGGTCGACAGAGGCGGCCCACGACACGGCCCGGGCGGGCGATGCCCCGCTGCCGGAGGCGCTGCACGGCGTGCTGGAGTACGCCGTGCTCGCCAGCCACCGCCGCGCCTTCGACCCGATGGAGACGGCCATCGGCGAGGCCGGACAGCGCCTGCTCGCCGACACCGAGCACCTGCACGGCGACTGGACGCTGATCGACGACTACGCGCTGTCGCCCGACATGCTGGCGATGTCGCGTGTGTGGCAGAGGTCGACGATGGCCTCGGGCGCGCCCTTGGCGGCGATCAGCCGCTCGGCCGCGTCGGGCGACTGCCACACACGCGACATCGCCAGCATGTCGGGCGACAGCGCGTAGTCGTCGATCAGCGTCCAGTCGCCGTGCAGGTGCTCGGTGTCGGCGAGCAGGCG
>SEEY01001096.1 GCA_004211235.1 Rubrivivax sp. | reverse complement strand
GGCACAGCGCGACCAGGGCGCCCTGCGCGTAGTAGTTGCTTGCGGTGTTGGGAGTGTTCTCGTCGGGCCGGTAGTACTTGGTCCAGGCCTCGAAGCTCGCTGCGCTGAGCGGCTGCACGCCGCGGCCGGGCGTGGCGAGCACTCCATTGACCGAGCCGGCCAGCAGCTTGAGGTAGCGCGAAGCGTCCACCAAGCCGGCGCGGCACAGCATCAGTTCGTCGTAGTAGCTCGTGAAGCCCTCGAAGAACCACAGCAGTTCGGTGTAGTTCTCGCGCTGATAGTCGAACCGAGCAAACTCAGCAGGCCGCAGCCGCTTGACGTTCCAGGCATGGAAGTACTCGTGGCTGAAGAGGCCGAGCAGCCGCGCGTAGGCGTCGCTCGGCGCTGCGCCTTCCGCGGCCGTGGGCAGCTCGCGGCGGACGCAGATCAGCGCCGTGCTGGCGCGATGCTCCAGGCCGCCATGGCCGTCGTCCACGGCCCAGAGCAGGAAGCTGTAGCGTGGGAAAGGCGCCTCGTTGGCGGCGTTCCAGAAGCCGATCTGCGCCTCGCAGATGCGCTGCACGTCAGCCAGCAGGCGTGCGCCGTCGAAACTGGGCCAGGCGCCCGCGACAACGATGCGGTGCGGGACACCTGCGGCCATGAACTCGCCCTGCCAGTGTGGGCCGATCTCGAAGGGGTGGTCCACCAATTCGTCGTAGTCCGCCGCTTCGAAGCCGGCATCGCGGGCCGGCATTTCCGTTGCGACGTGCCAGGCCTCGGGGACGCTGGCGAGTTCGATGCGGTGCATTTCTGCCTCGCGGCCATGCGCACGCAGGCACAGACTGCCGGGGTTGAAGAAGGCGCGCTGGCTGTCGAGCCAGGCCGTGCGCACGGACGCGTCGAAGGCGTAGATGTCGTAGCGGACCTCCAGCGCCGCGCCGCCCTCGCAGCGCACCCGCCAGCTGGCCTTGTCGATCTGCTGGACGGGCAAGTCGCGGCCGGCCTGGCGCGCATTCATGCCGCTCAGATGCTTGGCGAACTCGCGCACGAGGTAGCTGCCGGGGATCCACACCGGCAGGCTGAGCTGCTGCTCGGCCGCAGGGTTCTGCAGCGTCAGGGTGACGCGGTAGCGATGGGCCGCGACGTCGGCCAGTTCGATCTTGTAGCCAGGGCCAGGGGTCATGGAGGTCAGCTG
>SEEY01000288.1 GCA_004211235.1 Rubrivivax sp. | reverse complement strand
GACAGTGAAACGAGTCAGCGCCGATGATAGTGCGGATTCCCGTGTGAAAGTAGGTCATCGTCAGGCTAGTTATTAAAGCCAACCCCCACCATTCCAAAGATGGTGGGGGTTTTGCTTTTGGGAAATCGCACTTGCCAGTCAGTGTGGAATTACGTATCGGTCAAGCTATACGCGCATGGCTCAAGTAGGTTCCAGCGTAGCTGCTTCTTTAGCGCCACCTCGCAAGATGACCGGACGTTTGGGGTAAGGGACTGACAGTTAACGGCACCCAAGCCACGTCCCTCGGCGTCAGCCTCGAGCCAACGCAATCGATGGCGGCAAGTGGCCTGTTGAAAGTCGCCTCCCCGCTCCCCGCTCCCGGCTCCCGGCTTCCCGCTTCCCGCTGGCCGCCAGCCCTCGCCTGAAGCGCCGTAGTCGGCATCTCGAAACGCTGTAGCCGTCGGCGAGTCGCCCCAGAGATTCACGGCCCCGTCATGACGTCCGGGCAGCATGCCCCCATGCCGACGCCGCAAGATTCCGCTGCAACCGACACGCCCACGCTTTCGGTGCGAACCGTGTGGATCTCCGACCTGCACCTCGGCACGCCGGGTTGCCAGGCCAAGGCGCTGCTCGACTTCCTCAGGGACGTCGACTGCGAAACCCTTTACCTTGTCGGCGACATCATCGATGGCTGGCAATTGCGCCGGAGCTGGTACTGGCCACAGTCCCACAACGACGTCGTCCAGAAACTGCTGCGCAAGGCGCGCAAAGGGACGCGCGTCGTTTTTATCCCGGGCAACCACGACGAGTTCGCCCGCAAGTACCTGACGCACAACTTCGGCGGCGTGGATGTGCTGGAAGAGGCCATGCACGTGACGGCCGACGGAAAAAAGTTGTGGATCACGCATGGCGACCTGTACGACGGCGTCATTCAATGCGCGCGCTGGCTGGCCATCGCGGGCGACCTGGCTTACGAATTCACGCTCAAGGCCAACCGTGGATTCAACCGCATCCGTGCCAAGTGCGGGCTGCCGTACTGGAGCCTGTCGCGCTACCTGAAGCACAAGGTCAAGCGTGCGGTCAGCTACATCAACGAGTTCGAGAACGCCGTCGCACGCGAGGCGAAGAAGCGCGGCGCGCACGGCGTGGTTTGCGGCCACATCCATCATGCGGAGATTCGCGAGATCGACGGCATCCTGTACTGCAACGACGGCGACTGGGTGGAAAGCCTGACCGCGCTGGTCGAGCATTTCGACGGCCGTCTGGAAATCATCGACCGCGGCGATGAGGCGGCGCTGCCGGGCATGCTGCCGGCGGCCAAGTCAGCGCCGGCAACCTCCCTGCCAGTGCCAGCAGCTGCGAAGGCGCCGTCGGGGGAGGCTGTCAGCTCAGCCTGAGCAGCGCCTGACCGGCGCGGATCTGCACGCCGGGCTCAATCCCCGGCGCCGGCTCGAAACCGGCCGGCACGAAGACGATGATCGTCGAACCGTGCTCGAACCAGCCCATCTCCTGGCCCTTCAGTTGAGCCGCCGTGCACGGCATCTCGTGGGCGCCCTGGTGTCCGAGATGCAGCAGGACGTCGAGGAAATGCAGGCGGATGCTCGCGACGAGGATGGCCGCCACCGGGACCAGGGCGATGGGATGGCCGCTGGCCAGTGTCATGCGCACCACGGCGCGTTCGTTGCGGCAGAAGAGCCGTTCCACGCGCTTCAGCGCCACCGGGTTCACGTTCCAGGTGTCGCCGCTGAGATAGGTCACGTGCTCCACCGTGCCGTCGGCCGGCGCATGGAAGCGGTGGTACATCGACGAGGTCAGCCGCAGCGTGACGAAGCGTCCGCCTTCGAAGACGCTGGCGTCCTGTGTCGGCCCGAAGAGCTCGGCGGTGGCATACGGGAAGCCCTTGGCTTGATAGACCTGGCCCCGCTGCACGATGCCCGTGGCGCCGACGATGGCGTCACTCGGGCTGGCAAGAACCTCTGGCCGGGCATCGAACACGCGCGAGCCCGGCTTCAGCTCCCGTGTGAAGCAGTCCTTGAGCGAACGGAAACTCGTCTGCCTTGCGTCGCTGAGATCGAGCGGCACGAACCAGCGCCAGAGGTAGATCGTCAGCCGGGTCAGCCGAGGACTCTCGATGCGCGAGAAGCGCCCCATCAGCCGTGTCAGCGCGATGCGTGGCACTCGGTTGGTCAGCAGGAAGTTCAGATCCTCCTGCGCCATGAGGCGCTTGAACCAGCCGGTTCGAGCAGGGCGCGCCTCCGTAACGTTGCCGTCGAGCGGCTGCGAGCCGGCGTGTTTGACCATCAGAACTTCTGCCCCAGCATCTCGCGAAACACGCTGCGGCGGATGGCCTTGGCGGTGAGTTCGGGCGCCGTCCACCACCAGCCGTCGGCTCGCATCTCTTCGCAGGCCGCGACGAATCTATCCACAACCTCGGCGAACTCGGCGTCGCCGTAGTTCAGGCTGAAGATCAACCGGCCCGTGCCGACCCAGCTCAAGGCCAGGCCGTGCTTGCGCAGGTAGAACTGCAGCATCCAGTGGTAGCGGCCGGGCTGGTCGTACACCACCGTCCAGATCGTCGAGAGATTGGCCATCCGCACCGGCGCCCCGGCCGCCCGCAACCGGGCGTTGAACTGCTCACAGCGGGCGTTCCAGCGCTCGTCGAGGCTGTCGTACAAGGCACGCACTTCCGTCCGCTCGATGCGCCGCAGGAAAGCTGCCATTGCCGCGACAACATACGGGTGCGCGTTGAAGGTGCCGCGTGCAAAGCAGATGTCTGCCGGCCGGTCCTCGCGATAGCGTGTCATCAGCGCGCGGCTGCCACAGACGACGCCGACCGGCAGCCCGCCACCCAGCGTCTTGCCGTAGGTGACGAGATCGGCCTTGACGCCGAAGTACTGCTGCGCGCCGCCCGGCGCCAGTCGAAAGCCGACGAACACCTCGTCGAAGATCAGCACGATGCCGCGCGCCGTGCAAACCTCGCGCAGCTTCTTCAGCCACGCGGTGTAGGCCTCACGGTCGTAGGCGGCTCGGCGGCTGCCGTCGATGAGGCCGGAATCGCCCGGGGCGCTGACGTTCGGGTGCAGCGCCTGGAGCGGATTCACCAGCACGCAGGCGATGTCACGCCGCGTGGCCAGCACTTTCAGCGAGCGCTCGGCCATGTCCTGCAGCGTGAAGGTCTCGCGCGGCGGCAGCGGGTTGCCAGGCCCCGGCTGCACATCCTCCCACCAGCCGTGGTACGCGCCGGCAAAGCGCACCAGGCGTTTTCTCTTCGTGTGATAACGGGCCAACCGCACGGCCTGCATGACGGCCTCGGTGCCGGACATGTGGAAGCTCACCTCTTCCTGCCCGGAGATGGCTTTCAAGCGTGACAGCACGTCCAACACGCCCGGGTGATAGGCGCCGAGCACGGGGCCGAGCTCCCGCGCCGCGGCGACGGCCTCGTCGATGCATTCTTTGTAGGCGTCGTAGCCGAGCACGTTCACGCCGTAGGAGCCCGTCAGATCGTGGAAACGGTTGCCGTCGAGGTCCTCGACCTGCACGCCATCGCTTGCCTGCAGGAAGGCGCCCACCTTGAGGTGTTCGCGCAGCACCGGACTGAACTGGAAGGGCACGCGGTAACGGCCGGTGAACTTCAGGTCGGAGATGGTGTCGCGCGCCTGTTCGGTGGCGGCCAGCGTCTTCGCGAAGCGCGTGTCGAACTCGGCACCCAGGCGCTGCAGCGCGGCCTTGCGTCGTGCCGCGACATCGGACGGGGCGCCATCCGCCACGAAGAATTGCGACTCGTCATAGGCATAGCGTGGCACCCAGCGCGCCAGGCGCTTGGCCATGCGCGAGTGGCCGGCCAGCGAGCGGTGCTTGGCGCGCGACAGCTCGATGCGCCGCTTGGCCGCCGGCAGCAGTGCCAGCAGGCCCAGCGCCAAGGCGGAGAGAGTGAAGGTCTCGTCCATCAGCTCAGTGCGCCTGCCGGCCCACGTGCTCCATGGGATCGATGAGCTGGCCGCGCAGCAGGTAGAGCGGCGCCTGCCAGTAGAGCATCACGTCGTGGAAGGGGTCGGTGAGGATCTTGAAGCCCCAGGCGAGGCCCTGCATCAGGTTCTGCGTGATCCACAGCTGTACGACGCGGAACACCAGGCCTGTCACGCCCAGGCAGAACCAGGCCATGCCGACGTCCTCGATGAAGCCCTGCAGGCCCACGGCCGGCTGGATCATGCCGCCCAGCGACGGCGCAAACCACAGCACCAGCGGCAGCGCCACCCACACCGACATCAGCACGATCTTGCGGCGGATGTTGTAGCCGATCTTGATCTCTTCCTTGTACTCGTCAGTGGCCTGGTTCACGTGGTCGTAGCCACGCGGCTCGAAAAAGAAGTGACCCGCCTGACGCGTCGTCATCGACACGCACCAGGCCAGCAGCGCCGACCAGGCCGGGTTCACGAACAGCAGCGCATAGGAGACCAGGAAACTCAGCGCGCTGACGAGGTGCAGGCTCTGGTTGATGCGGCTGTGGTGGTAGTAGCGGTGGTCGTCCCAGCGCTGCGTCTTCAGGGTTTGAAAGAACTCGGTCACGTCCCGTCCTCGTCGATTGAGTGGCAAGCGGGGCGGATGGTGGGCTGCCTGCGTGAAATCCGCGTGACGGTGCCGCTGTCATCGTTCTGTTGCATGAACTGCTGACCATGCGCGCATGAAAACCCCACTCGATGCCGACGACATCCTGGTCTGCGACCTGCCCGCGCCGCGCCATTCGCGCCGGCTCGCGGTGGTGACCGAGACCTACCCGCCGGAGGTCAACGGCGTCGCGATGTCGATGGCCCGTGTCGTCGACGGGCTGAACCGCCGCAACCATGACGTGCAGCTGATCCGCCCGCGCCAGGCCGCCGCGCTGACGCCGCCATCGAGCGGCAACCCGATGGTGGATGAGGTGCTCACCAAGGGCCTGCCGGTGCCGCTCTACCCCAACCTGCGCATGGGTGTGCCGAGCAAGCGAGCCTTGGTCAAGCTGTGGTCGCTGAAGCGGCCCGACGTCGTGCACATCGCAACGGAAGGGCCGCTCGGCTGGTCGGCGCTGCAAGCTGCGCAACACCTGGCGCTGCCGGTCACATCCGACTACCGCACCAACTTCCACGCCTACGGCAGGCACTACCGGCTGGGCCTGCTGTCCAAGCCCATCATGGGCTATCTGCGCAAGTTCCATAACCGCTGCGGCGCGACGATGGTGCCGACCGAGGCGCTGCGTGCGCTGCTCTCCGACCGGGGCTTCGAGCGGCTCAGCGTGGTGGGCCGTGGCGTGGATGCGCAGCGCTTCGACCCCTCGCGCCGCAGCGCCGCGATGCGCGAGAGCTGGGGTGCCGGGCCGGGCGACCTCGTCATGGGCTACGTGGGCCGGCTCGCGCCCGAGAAGAACCTCGGCGTGGTGCTCGCCGCCCATGAAGCCGTCAAGGCCACTCAGCCGCGTGCACGGCTGGTGTTCGTCGGCGACGGGCCGATGCGGGCCGAGCTCGCGGCGCGCGTGCCGGGCGCCGTCTTCGCCGGCCAGCGCAGCGGCGACGACCTGGCGGCGCATTACGCGGGGCTGGACCTGTTCCTGTTCGCCAGCCTGACCGAGACCTTCGGCAATGTGACGACCGAGGCAATGGCCAGCGGCTGCGCGGTCGTGGCCTTCGAGAGCGCGGCTGCCGGCGAACTGATCCGCAGCGGCGTGAACGGCTGGCTGGCGGGCCCGGGCCAGGAGG
>SEEY01001095.1 GCA_004211235.1 Rubrivivax sp. | reverse complement strand
GCATAGAGCTTCTCCACCTCGTCCTTGCTGCCCGGGCGGGTGCCCTTGGCGATGACGGTGCCGATGGTCTTGCCTTGCAATGCGGCGCGGTAGCGCTCGCCGGCTTCCTTGCCGCCCTTCGCGTCGACGATGCCGACGCGCTTGGGGTTGGGGTGCACGAGGTTCACGTCGTCGGCGTAGCCGCGGACGAAGAAGTAGCGGTCGTCCTGGTGGAAGCTGGCGATGGCCTGCTTCACCTGCGCCTGCGCCTCGTCGCGGCTCAGCTTGCCGTCCTTCTCCAGCGCGTGGCCCTTCTCGGCGGCGGCATGGGCCAGCGTGACGAGTGTGGACAGCTGGGCGACGCGGTCGTCCATCATCGATGCCCGCAACGTCGACAACGCGACCGCCGCCAGGATCGCCATGCCGAGCAGCGTGACGGCGCACAACATCATCATTCGGGTGCGAAGTTTCACTCTGTCTCCCTGGGTGGTCGCACGGCGCCATTGCCGGCGGGAGAAGGTTACGGTAGCGGGGGGCTTGTCACGGCTGCCGGCGCCCGGTTGAATCGGGAGATGAGTGCTGTGCTTCACGCAGATCTGCCCCAGTTCATCGCCTTCGGCGAAGCCCTGACCGAGCTCACGCGGACCGGGCCGGACCGATGGCGCAGTGCCTGTGGCGGCGCGCCCTGGCGGCTGGCGGTGGCGATGTCGGCGCTGGGCCAGTTGAGCGCCTTTGGCGGCGCGGTCAGCCGCGACCCTTTCGGTGCCGAGATCTGGCTGTGCAGCCAGGAGGCCAACCTCGACATGCGCTTCATCCAGCAGCTGCCCCGGCCGCCGCTGCTGGCCGTCGTGCACGAGTCGGACCGGCCGCACGATTTCCTCATCGGCCAGGACAGCGCCGATCTGCACTTCCGCCCGGAAGGCCTGCCGTCCGGCTGGACGCGGGCACTGCGCTGGGCCCATTTCGGCAGCCTGGGCGTCGTGCGTGAGCCGCTGGCAGCCCGGCTGAGGGCCCTGGCGGAAGCCTTGAAGTCCGAGGGCCGGCTGATCAGCTACGGCCCCAACTTCCGCGCACCGCCGATGGATGCGAGCTACGACGACACGCTGGAGCAGATGTGCCGGCTGGCGGACGTCATCTCGCTGTCCGAGCAGGAGCTGCGCGGGCTGTTCCGCGTCACGGATCACCGCACCGGCCTGGC
>SEEY01001094.1 GCA_004211235.1 Rubrivivax sp. | reverse complement strand
CTGGATGACGAGCGCATCTCGTTCTCCGGCAATTCCATCCTGCTGCGCGTGGCTTCAGGTGCGACCGACAACGGCGCGCTCGTCACGGGCTATCTCCCCAGCGGCCTCGATGCGGCACGCTATGAAATCAGCGGCCTCGCCATCCCCGGCCAGCTCATCCAGAGCTACACGGTCACGGCCTTTGACGGCTATGGCAGTTCGGGCAGCACCGGGCTGCTGTCGCCCGCCCCGCCGGCCAGCCTGGTGTTCCTGTTCAACAACAACACCGTCAGCTTCAACCTCGACAGCATCGTCTTCCAAGACCGCGGCACCGGCCAGAGCGGTGCCTATGCCGAGTTCCGCATCGACCTCGTGACGACGCCTGCGCCCGAGCCTGCCAGCGCGCTGCTGCTGCTGGCGGGCGGCGCCCTGCTGCGGCTGCGCCGCCGCGCACCATGAGCGCCGATCCCTTCACGCTGGCGCGCTTCGAGCCGCTGGTGGGCAGCGGCTTCACGCTGCGGCTGCCGGATGCGACTGGCCTGCCGGCCCGACTCGCCGAGGCCCGTGCCGGCCGCGCCGCACCGGGCGAGCGTCAGCCCTTCAGCCTGACCTTCGCGGCGCCGGCCGAACCGGCGCTGCCGCAAAGCATCTACCGGATCGAACACCCGCAGCTCGACGCGATGGACCTGTTCCTCGTGCCCATCGGGCGGCATCCGGCCGGCCTGCAGTACGAAGCCGTCTTCAACTGAGAGGATGAGACCGTCATGGCTGATTCTTACCTCGGCGAGCTCAAGCTGGTCAGCTTCGCCTTCGCGCCGCGGGGCTGGGCCTTCTGCAACGGCCAGCTGCTGCCCATCAACCAGAACCAGCCGCTGTTCGCACTGCTGGGCACGAATTTCGGCGGCGATGGCCGCGTGAACTTCGCGCTGCCGGACTTGCGCGGCCGCGCACCCCAACACACCGCCGGCTTCTCACCGGGCGAGCGCGGCGGCCAGGAAGCCGTGACGCTGTCGCCGCAGTCGCTGCCGCAGCACACGCACGCGCTGAGCGGCACCAGCGACTTCGCCAATGCCAGCGTCCCCGGCGGCGCCACGCCGGCTGCCAGGCCACGCGGCGGCATCAATCGCTACGCCCCCGCCGGCGCCGGCGCATCGGTCATGGGCAGCAGCTCGCTGGCGCCCGCCGGCGGGGGCGTAGCGA
>SEEY01000287.1 GCA_004211235.1 Rubrivivax sp. | reverse complement strand
GGCAATAGCGCATCGGCACCAGTTCGTTCAGGCGCAGGTTCTCCAGCAGGAAGGCGCCGGCCAGCGGGTGGATGTCGCTGGCCGTCACCTCGCCGCCACGGCGGTGGCACACCAGGCTGGCCAGGGCCAGCCCGCAGCCGATCTCCAGGATGCGCTCGCCGGCCGTGAGCGGCCGGATCGCCATCGTGGCCGCCAGGTGCAGGCCCGAGGGCCAGACCTGGCCGAACAAGGGCCACTGAGCGGAAGAGATGCCCAGGGCGTTGGCTGCGCCGGCCGCGTCGGCGAACTGGTCGCGGTCGAGCAGGGAGCGGATCTTCAGGTCTGCCGCGCCGCCGATGGCGAGGGTCTGGACCTTGATGGCATAGCCGGGCATGCGCCCTTTCGCTGACCTTCGTGATGGATCGCAATGCGACACGGGGAGGTCAGCGCCGCTGGATCACAGCGGCCGGGCGACAGGCCGGCGGGGCAAGACGGGAACGGGCCGCATGGCGCGGCCGAGGTCCGGAGTATGTGGCCGGGTCCCGTCCGGCCAGCGCGTCAGCTCAACAGGTCGTACGGCCCGCCGCGCTCGAGCGCCTTCTTGTATGCCGGCCGCGCGTGGATACGGGCCAGGAAATCCTTGAGCCGGGGGTAGCCGTCGATGGACCCGCCGCGCGCCGCGGCCGCTTCCACGGGGAAGCTCATCTGCACGTCCGCCGCGGTGAACTCCGGGCCGGCGAACCACGGCCGCGCCCCCAGCTCGGCCTCGAGGAACTTCAGCTGCGCATCGATGTTGGGCTGCACGAAGCTGCCCAGCACCTTGTCGGCAATGCCCTTGGCAATGGGCTTGACGAAGAAGGGCATGGGCGCGCGCTTGATCTTGTTGAACACCAGCTTCATCACCAGCGGCGGCATCGCCGAGCCCTCGGCGAAATGCATGAAGTAGCGGTAGTTCAGCAGGTCCTGCTCGCCGCTGGGCTTCAGGCGGCCGGCGCCGTATTTGTCCACCAGGTATTCGATGATGGCGCCGCTCTCGGCCACCGTCAGCCCGGCGTCGGTGATGACCGGCGACTTGCCCAGCGGATGCACCTGGCGCAACTCGGGCGGTGCCAGCGAGGTCTTGGCATCGCGCTGGTAGTGCTTGATCTCGTAGGGCAGGCCCAGCTCTTCGAGCAGCCAGAGCACGCGCTGCGAGCGGGAGTTGTTGAGGTGGTGGACGGTGATCATGCGGCGCAGTTTAGGCAGCCACCGCCGGCGCCGATGTCTCCTGCGGGGCAAGCACCCGGCCGAACACCAGCTTCACTGCCAGCAACCCCACGCCGGCCGCCGCCACCAGCGCAGCATGCAGCAGACAGAACTTCGAGCCCGGCATCGTCTCCAGCAGCCCGGCCAGCCAGCCGACGAAGGTGTTGCCGAAGAACAGGTGCAGGTAGTAGATGCCGATCATCAGGCCCTGCAGACCACGCGGCGCGGCGCGCGAATACAGCGCCAGGCCCACCGGCATGATGTTGGCGAAGCCGATGTTGTTGACGATGGCATAGCCGAACGACCACAGGATGCTGATGCGCGCGCCGTCGCCTTCGATGGCCAGCGCCGGGATCATCAGCAGCGCCGGTGCACAGGCGGCGACGAAGCAGCCCAGGGCCATCTTGGTGATCTCGTCGGGCTCGCGGCGGCGGGCGGCCCACCAGCGCCAGAAGGCCAGCGACGCCAGCATCGTGCCGGTGCTCGTCAGCGCGTCCACGGCCTGCAGCCAGGTCACCGGCACCTGGAAGCTGCCGATGGCCATGTCCATGTGCTGCTGAGACCACAGCGGGAAGCCGTTGTTGTATTGCTGATTGCCCACCACCGACAGCATCAGCAGCGGCAGCAGTGCCACGAGCAGCAGCACCTGCTGCCAGCCGCGCCGGTCCAGCGGCGGGCGCGCCTCGGCAGCCTTGGCCGCGCCGCGCAACGGCTCCGGCGGCAGCCAGCGGCGGCCGGCCAGGTAGACGAACAGGCCGATCAGCATGCCCACGCCCGCCGAGCCGAAGCCCCAGTGCCAGCCCACCTTCTCGCCCAGCGTGCCGCAGACGATGGGCGCCGCGATGACGGCGATCTGAACCGCCAGCATGAAGATCTGGAAGGCGCTCGCCCGGCGCTTGTCGCCCGGCGCGTAGAGGTCGCCCACCTGCGCGGCGATGTTGCCCTTGAAGCAGCCGACACCCAGCAGCAGGCAGCCTAAAGCGGGCAGAAGCGCAGCCTCGATCGCCATCAGGAAATGGCCCGTGGCCATCAGCAGCGCGCCGATGACGACGGTGCGCGTGCGGCCCAGCCAGCGGTCGGCGACCAGCCCGCCGAAGATGGGCAGCAGGTAGACGAGGCCGACATAGAGGCCGAACACCGCCGACGCCAGCTGCTGCGGCGAGCGCGGCCCGGTGACGTTCTCTATGGCCGCGCGCAGCGCATCCATGCCGGCCACCTGGCCGATGTGGGCGGGCATGAACAGGTAGTTGCTCAGGTAGAGCACCAGCAGCGCCTGCATGCCGTAGTAGCTGAAGCGCTCCCACAGCTCGCAGAAGGACAGCCAGCCGAGGCCGGCGGGATGGCCGAGGAAGGCGCGGTCATGCGCCGGGGCCTGGGGCGCGGGATGGGCGCCGGAAGTTGCGTCGAGGGCAGTCAAAGTCGGTCTCGCGTTGTGCGCAAGGGCGTGACTGTCCCACCGGCGCGCGGCGGCTGGCAATTCGCAGTCGCCCGGTGGTGGTGGCGCCTTGCCGTGCGCCGACACAATGCCGCCGCATGACCCCCACGCCTCGCATCCTCGTCACCGGTGGCAGCGGCTACATCGCCGGCGTGCTGATCCGCCAGCTGCTCGCGGCGGGTTGGCAGGTCAACACGACGCTGCGCGACCTGGCACGCGAGCCGGCGCTGCGGCGGCTGTTGGGCGTTGCGGTCGGCGACGAGCAGCTGCGCTGCTTCAAGGCCGACCTGATGGCCGCCGCCTCGGCCCATGTCGCTTCACCGCTGCCGGTGGGTGTGCCGCGCGATGCCAACGAGCTGATCGTCCCGGCCCGCGACGGTGCGTTGCGGGCGCTCAAGGCCGCGCGGGACGCGGGTGTGCAGCGCGTCGTCATGACGTCCTCCGTCGCCGCCATCTCCTACGGCCACGGCCCCGGGGAGCACCGCCTCACCGAGCGCGACTGGACGCGGCTCGACGCGCCCGGCATACCGCCCTATGTGCAGTCCAAGACCATCGCAGAGCGCGCCGCGCGCGACTGGGTGGCGCGCGAGGGCGGCGGGTTGGCGTTCTGCACGGTCAACCCCTCCGTGGTGTTAGGTCCCGTGGCGAGCGCCGATTACTCCGCCAGCGTCGTCCTCGTGCAGAGCCTGCTGCAGGGCCGCATCCCCACCCTGCCCCGCATCGGCTTCGGCATCGTCGACGTGCGCGACGTGGCGGAGCTGCACTGGCGCGCGTTGACGGCGCCGGGCATGGCCGATGAGCGCTTCATCGCCTGCGGCGGGTTCCTGTGGTTGCGCGACATCGCGGCGGTGCTGCGCGAGGAATTCGGCGACGAGGCGCGACGCGTGCCGACGCGGCAGTTGCCCGACTGGGTTGTGCGCCTGCTCGCGCGGGTCAGTCCGACCTTGCGCACGGTGGCGAGCGAGCTGGGGACCGTGCGGCACCAGGATTCAGGCCATGCGCGGGAGCGGCTGGGCTGGGTGCCGAGGGCGCCGCGCGAGGCCATCGCAGCGACGGCGCGGGACTTGATCGCGTTGGGCGTTGTGCGCCCCTGAGCAGGTACGAGAGGCGGGTTGGCTACCGCCTGGGCGCCTGCCGCGGCAGGCCGTGATCGTGCTGCCAGGGCGGCAGCGGCGCGCCGCAGTCGCGGCAGAAGCGCGCATCGGGCGCGTGCCCTTCGCTCAGGCACTCGTGGCAGGTGCGCGTGGTGGGCGCTCGGCCCATGCGCTGTGCGGTGAACTCGGCGCTGACGATCCCCGTCGGCACGGCCAGCGTGCCCCAGCCCAGCAACATCATGGCGGACGCGATGACGCGGCCCAGGTCGGTGTGCGGGGTGATGTCGCCGAAGCCCACCGTCGTCATCGTCGTGATGGCCCAGTACACGCCCACCGGGATGCTCGTGTAGCCGTGCGCAGGCCCTTCGACGACATACATCAGCGTTCCCATGATGGTGACCACCATCATCACGAACACCATGAACACGAGGATCTTCCGCCGCGACGCCGCCAGCGCCCGGCCCAGCATGCCGAACTCCGCCACGTAGGCACCGAGCTTGAGGATGCGGAACAGCCGCAGCAGCCGCAGCACGCGCACGTCGATGAGGGCATGCATCCCCGGCACCAGGATGGCCAGGTAGGTGGGCAGCACGGCCACCAGGTCGATGATGCCGAAGGGGCTGCGCGCATAGCGCAGCGGGTGCCGCACGCAGGTCAGCCGCGCGACGTACTCCACCGTGAAGATCAGCGTGAAGGCCCATTCCAGCACCGTGAACAGGCCGCCCCACCGGGCGTGCACGCTGGCCATGCTGTCCAGCACCACCACCGCCACGCTGGCCAGGATGAAGCCGATCAGCACCAGGTCGAACACCCGTCCGGCGCGCGTGTCAGCCTCGAAGATGACCGTGTACATCTTCAGCCGCCAGCCCGGTTGCGGGCCCTGCAGTGGCGGCGTTTCGCGTTGCGTGTGCTCGGCGGGGCTCATCGGGCGATGCTAGCCCTGCGTGAAAAGACCGTCGCTGCGGCCCTGACAGCCTGATGCTCGTCGGTTCGCCTGGCTCACCGATTGCGTTCCAGGCTTTTTGTCGATCCGCCCAGGAATAGGTTCACCAGCGTGCTCGCGATCACGTCTCCGAGGCTCTGGTTCCCGGCCTGCGCGCGCAGTCGGTCGGCGCGCGCGTCCTGCAATTGGGCCACTTCGCGCATGCCGTCCTTCTGTGCGGCAACGGCGCGCCGTTCGCTGCGGTCCGCCTCGGCGTTCAGGCCGGGATCCTTCATTGGCGTCGTAGCGCAGCCCACTGACGCCACGGCGAATGCCATGACGACAAGGGCTCGGGCCATGGCCGACATCAGCGTCGGCCCCTCGTCTGCCACAACGGCTTCTTCCCCTTCAGATGCCGCTCGATGCCGTCATTCAACCGCGAGCGCAGGTCGACCACGGCCTCGACATGGCCGAACACCTCGGGGAAACGCAGATCGAGCCACAGCCACAGCGTGCACTGGCGCAGCGCCTGCTCCATGCGGTCCAGGCGGCTGTG
Source organism: Rubrivivax sp. (assembly GCA_004211235.1). The sequence goes on along the minus strand of SEEY01000287.1, from coordinate 494 downwards.
TTCGTCGACGTCGTCCAGGAACCACGGCGTGCCGGCCTTGCCGGTGCGGGCGTGGCTGGCGGCCCAGGCCTGGAACTGCTCCACCACCTGCGGCAGCCGGTCGTCCACCGGCGCCTGGGCGTAGCGGAAGCGCTCCTGCAGCGGCAGCGAGCCGGCATTGCGGTCCAGCATCTCGGCCAGGCCGAGCATCTGCTCCAGCTCGGCCACCTCGAAGTGGGCGTCGTCCAGGCGCAGCTGCTGCATGAAGACGGTCAGCACCTGGTGCAGGCTGTTCACGCCCAGGCGCTGCGAGATCGTCTGCACGTGGCGCCAGTTGGGCGCCACCGGGCACTTGAAGTCGCGCGGCGCGCGCGGCTCCTTGGGCAGCAGGCTGCGCAGCGTCTTCATCGCGTCGGCCTCGGCCTCCTTCAGCACGCTGACGAAGCCTTCGTCATGCATGCCGTAGCGGCCCGCGCGGCCCGCAATCTGGTGCACCTCGCTGACGGTCAGCTCCC
>SEEY01000286.1 GCA_004211235.1 Rubrivivax sp. | reverse complement strand
CGCTTGAGGCCCACCACCTTCAGGCCGACCAGCTCGCACATGCGGCGGATCTGGCGCTTCTTGCCCTCGCGCAGCACGAAACGCAGCTGATGTTCGTTCTGCCAACTCACCTTGGCCGGCTTGAGCAGTTCGCCGTCGAGTTCCAGGCCGTGGTGGAGCAGCACGGTGACGAGCTGGGCCTGGGCCTGGCGGGCGGCGGGGTCGATGTCGATCTGGACGTCGCCCAACACGCGCTGGCCGAGCACGGCCACCTTGCCGTTCACGCGCACCCAGCCAGCGGCGATCCAGTCGTCCGCCTCGCGGCGCGACGCGAGCTTCAACTCACCCATGCGCTTGGACAGGCGCTCGCCGTCCTCGGGCGCCACTTCGCGGGCCGGGTTGTGGCGTTGCTGGGGGCGCTGAGGCGGCTCGAAATTCGGGCCGCGGTTGGCGACGCGGCGCTGGTCGACGCGGGGCGGACGGTCGTCGCGCGGGCGGTCCATGGGGCGCTCGTCGCGGTGTTCGTTGCGCCGCACCGGCTCGCCGCGTTGTGCACGCTGTTGCGGTGCGTCGGGGTTGAAGCCACCTGCGCCACCTGGTCTGGGACCCGGGCGGCCTTGGCGTTCATCGCGCGGCCGGTCGGGGCGGTCATCGCGACGGAAGGGTTCGCTGCGCTGTGGCGGGCGTTCCTGGTTGAAGCCGCCGGGTCTCGGACCCGGCCGGGCCGGGCGCTCGTCGCGGCGAGCGTCGCGTGGCGCGTCTCGCTGCGGCCCGGGCCGCTCGTTGCGCTGCTGCTGGGCTTGCTGGTAGCGCTCCTCCCGCTCGGCACGCTCGGCTTGCGCCTTGGCGAGCGACGGGCGCGGTTTGGAAACGCCCTTGCCGCGCACCGGCGCGCGCTTTTCGCCCTCGGCGGTGCGGGACTTGGCAGCGGGTTTCTTGTTCTTGAGTGTGAGCGTGGCCATATCAGCGTCCGCGTAGGAAAAGGGCATCCAGCTCGCGCATGTCGAGCTGGCGCCAGGTGGGGCGGCCGTGGTTGCACTGGTCGGCGCGTTCGGTGCCTTCCATGTCGCGCAGCAGCGCGTTCATCTCATCGAGGGTGAGCTGGCGGTTCGCGCGCACGGCGCCGTGGCAGGCCATCGTCGCGAGGATCTCGTGCTGCGCGCGTTCCAGCACGGAGCTGGCGTCGAACTGGGCCATCTCGGCGAGCAGTTCGCGGGTCAGGGCAACGAGATCGCTGGCCGCCAGCAGGGCAGGGCGCGAGCGCACGGCCAGCGTGCGGGTCGACAGCGGCGACACGTCCAGCCCCAGCCTGGCCAGCGTGTCGGCATGCTGCTCGGCGGCGGCCACTTCCTCGGCCGTGGCCGCGAAGCTGACCGGGATCAGCAGCGGCTGGCTTTCGATCTGGGTGGAGCCCAGACGCGCCTTCAGCCGCTCGTAGACGACGCGCTCATGGGCTGCGTGCATGTCGACGATGACCAGGCCCTGCCGGTTCTCGGCCAGGATGTAGACGCCCTGGATCTGCGCGATGGCGCGGCCCAGTGGCCAGTCGTCCTGGGTCGACAGTTCGGGCAGGTCCATCAGCCGCGCCGGTTGCGTGTCCGGCAGCGACGTGGGCACGACCGGGCGCGTCGGCTCCCACAGCGCCTCGTGCTGCACGAGGGACAGCCGCACCTGCTCGGCCGTGGCCGGCACCGGCGGCGTGAAGGCCTGATAGCTCTGCCGCGGTTCGGCGACGTAGAGCGTCGCCGGCATCGTCGCCTCGAAGGCCAGCGGCGCCATCGCCGACTCCACACCGGCGGCCTCCGCGCTGCGCGATTGCGCCAGCGCGTCGATGAAGGCCCGGCGCACCGATTGATGGATGGCGCGGCCGTCACGGAAGCGCACCTCGATCTTGGTCGGGTGCACGTTCACGTCCACCAGCTCGGGCGCGATCTCGATGAAGAGCACATAGCTCGGTTGGCGCTGGCCGTGCAGCACGTCCTCGTAGGCCGATCGGATGGCGTGGCTGATCAGCTTGTCGCGCACATAGCGGCCGTTCACCCAGACATACTGCTGGTCGGCCCGCGAGCGCGAGGCTTCCGGCAGGCCGGCTCGGCCTGTCAGCGCGAGCGGGCCGGCGCTGTGCTCGAAGGCGCGGCTGTCGGCAATGAAGTCTTCGCCCAGCACGTCGCCGATGCGCTGCTCGTTGCCGGCCGCGCGCCACTGGTCGACGAGCCGGCCCTCGTGCCAGATCGCAAAGCCGACGTCCGGACGCGCCAGCGCGTGGCGGCGCACGGCTTCCACGCAGTGGGCCAGTTCGGTGGCGTCGGTCTTCAGGAACTTGCGGCGGGCGGGCGTCGAGAAGAACAGCTCTCGCACCTCGACGCTGGTGCCGCGGGCTCGCGCGGCGGCCTGCAGCTCGCCGCTGCGGGCGTCGAGCCGGTGGGCGTGGGCGTCACCCGCCGTGCGGCTGGCGATGGCCATGTCGGACACCGACGAAATCGCCGCCAGCGCCTCGCCGCGAAAACCCATGGTCGCGACGGATTCCAGGTCGTTCAGGCTGGCGATCTTGCTCGTGGCATGGCGCTTCAGCGCCAGCGGCAGCTGCGCGACCGGGATGCCGCAGCCGTCGTCTTCCACCACGATGGCGCGCACGCCGCCGGCCATCAGCTTGACCTGGATGTTGCGGGCGCCGGCATCGAGCGCGTTGTCGACCAGCTCGCGCACCACCGAGGCCGGGCGCTCGACGACCTCGCCCGCGGCGATCTGGCTGATCAGCTCGTCGGGCAGCTCGCGGATGGCGCGGGGCGCGGGAACTTCGGGTAGCGGCGAATCCATCCCTGGATTATCCGCGGCGTGTCACGCAGCCGCCGGGATAATGCCGCCCCATGGATCTGCTGCCCTTCCTCATCGACTTCATCCTGCACGTCGACCGCCACCTCGCCGACTTCGTCGCCAACTACGGCGCCTGGGTCTACGCGTTGCTGTTCCTGATCATCTTTGTCGAGACCGGCGTCGTCGTCATGCCCTTTCTGCCGGGCGATTCGCTGCTCTTCGTGGTGGGCGCCATGTGCGGCGTCGGGCTGATGGACCTGTGGCTGTCGATGGGCCTGCTGACCGCCGCGGCCATCCTCGGCAACCAGTGCAACTACAGCATCGGCCGGCATTTCGGGCCGCGCGTCTTCAAGTGGGAGGACTCGCGCTTCTTCAACAAGGCGGCCTTCGACAAGGCGCATGCCTTCTACGAGAAATACGGCGGCTTCACGCTGATCGCGGCGCGCTTCATGCCCTTCCTGCGCACCTTCGCGCCCTTCGTGGCCGGGGTGGCGCTGATGACCCGCCGCAAGTTCACCTTCTACGACGTGACCGGCGGCACGCTGTGGGTATGCGGCATCACGCTGATCGGCTATGTGTTCGGCAACGTGCCCTGGGTCAAGACCCATCTGGACAAGATCATCTGGGCCATGATCCTGATCCCCGGCGTCCTGGTGATTGCCGGCGGTATCCGCAGCAAGTTCAAGCGCCAGCCCGGCTGAGCGGTCGTGGACATGAAGCGCTGGGCAGCCCTGTCCCTGCGGACGCGCTTCACGCTGCTGGCCCTGCTGCCGCTGCTGGCCTCGCTGGCGCTGATCGCGCTGGCCGTGCGCCAGCAGGAGAGCGAGCTGGCCGCGCGCGAACACGCGTTGGTGCGTGCCAGCTACATGGACGCCCGCCGCACCGAGCTCAAGCATTACGTGGACCTGGCCGTCAGCACGGTCAAGCCGCTGCTCGGCCAGCCGGGCGGGCAGGCGCGGGCGCTGGCCATCCTGTCCTCGCTGGACTACGGCCCCGACGGCTACTTCTTCGTCTACGCGCTGGACGGTCGCGTGCTGATGCACTCGCGCCAGCCCGAGTTGATCGGCCAGAACCTCTGGGAGCTGCGCGACCCACAGGGCCGGCCGACGATCCAGCAGCTCATCGCCCAGGCCAGGGCCGGCGGCGGCTATGTCGAGTACCTCTGGCGCAAGCCGTCCAGCAGCCTGCTGGCGCCCAAGCTCGGCTATGTCGTGGCCGTGCCCGAGTGGAACTGGATGCTGGGCACGGGGCTCTACCTGGACGGCATCGAGGCGACCATGGCCGAACTGGAGCGCGGCGCCCGCCAGAACATCACGACGACGCTGCTCTGGGTGGCCGCCGTGGCCGTCTTCGGCATCGCCCTGATCAGCGCCGGCGCGCTGGCGCTCAACCTCAGCGAGCACCGCAGCGCCGAGGCCAAGCTGCGCGCGCTGGCCCGCGAGGTGGTGCAGAGCCAGGAGGACGAGCGCGCCCGGCTGGCCCGGGAGCTGCACGACGGCGTCAGCCAGGCGCTCGTCGCCACCAAGCTGCTGATCGAGTCGGCCCAGCACGAGCCGGCCGGCGCGGCGCGGCTGCAGGATCTGGCGCTGCAGCGCCTGAACAGCACGCTGGCCGAGGTGCGCCACCTGTCCCACGCGCTGCGGCCGGCGCTGCTGGACACGCTCGGCCTGCCGGCGGCGCTGCAGCACCTGGCGGCCGAGTTCGATGCCGCCGGCGGCACGCATTTCTCGGCCCGCATCGACGGCGAGGAGGTCGGCCTGCCCGAGGGCGTCAACACCGCGCTGTTCCGCATCGCCCAGGAGGCGCTGAGCAACGCCGCCCGGTATGCGCAGGCCACGTCGGTGACGGTGACGCTGCACTTCGAACGCCATGGCGGCCTGGCGCTGGAGGTGGCGGACGACGGCCAGGGCTTCGATGCCGACGCCGCCCAGGCCGTGGCAGACCGCGGCCTGGGCCTGCGCAGCATGCGCGAGCGGGCCGATGCACTTGGCGCGCGGCTGACGCTGACGACCGCGCCCGGCATCGGTGCGCGGCTTGCGGTCAAACTGTCGGCGGCCGACCTGGCCCGAACCGCCACATGACCGCTGCCGCTATCCGCATCCTGCTCGTCGATGACCATCCGATGGTGCGGGAAGGCCTCGTCGCGCGCCTCGCGGCCGTGGCGCGCTTCGAGGTCGTCGGCGAGGCGGGCCACCGCACCGAGGCGCTGGAGCAACTGGCCCGCACGGTGCCCGACGTCGTGCTGATGGATGTGGGCCTGAAGGATGTCAACGGCATCGCCCTTGCCGCCGAGATGCTGGCGGCCCAACCGGGCGTCAGGCTGCTGATGTTCAGCATGTACGACAACCCCGAGTACGTGCAGCGCGCGCTGCAGGCCGGCGCGCGCGGCTATGTGCTGAAGGATGCGCCGGCAACCGAGATCGTGTCGGCCATCGATGCGGTCGCCGCGGGCGGCACCTACCTCAGTGCCGACGTATCGGGCCGGCTCTTCCGCGGCCAGGCGCCCAAGCCGGTGCTGACGCCGCGCGAGAGCGAGATCCTGGGCAAGCTGGGGCAGGGCGCGTCGAGCAAGCAGATTGCCCGGGAGCTGGACCTGTCGGTGCGCACCGTCGAGGCGCATCGGCAGAGCATCAAGCGCAAGCTGGAGCTCGACGGGCAGGCGGAGCTGATCCGCTACGCCGTGGAACACGCCCGGCAGGGAGGGCCAACATGAAGATGATGATGCGGGTGCTTGCGGTTGGCCTCGTGGCCGGGGCCGGCGTGGGCGAGGCGCAGGTCTACAAGTGGACCGACGCGAGCGGCAAGGTGCACTACGGCGACAAGAAGGAAGCCGAGGGCGCGAGGCAGCAGGAGCTGAAGATCAAGCTGCCCCCGGTCCCGCCGCCGACGCCCCCGGCGCCTGTGCTGGCGCCGGAATTCAGGGCATCCGCAC
>SEEY01001093.1 GCA_004211235.1 Rubrivivax sp. | reverse complement strand
AGCCGAAAAACGTCCTCGGCCTGGCCAGGGATCTGCCGCCGGCCCAGATGCGCGGCTTGCTGATGGCCAGCTACGAAGTCGACGACGAAACCCTGCGCCAGCTGGCCCTGGCTCGCGCCGTGGCCGTGCGCGACGCGCTGCTGGCGCGTGGCGCGCCGAATGCCCGTGTCTTTTTGGCCGCCCCCAAGCTCTGCAGCGGGGCTTGCGAGGCCGGCTGGCGCCCCCATGTCGAGCTGACCCTCGACGCCCATTGAAAGGCTCCCATGTCCGCAACGAATGTCGAACGCATCACCCTGGCCGGCGGCTGCTTCTGGTGCCTGGAGGCCGTGTACGAGCTGGTGCGCGGTGTGCACCGCGTCGAAAACGGCTACAGCAACGGCGATGGCCCGGCGCCCAGCTACGAGGCCGTCTGCCGTGGCAACACCGGCTTCGCCGAAGTGGTGCGGGTGGATTTCGACCCCGCCGAGGTGTCGTTGCGCGAACTGCTGGAGGTGTTCTTCACCATCCACGACCCGACGACGCTGAACCGCCAGGGCGCTGATGTCGGCACGCAGTACCGCTCCGCCATCTACTGGCACACCGAGGCGCAGCGCGAGATCGCCGCCGAGGTGCTCAAGGAAGCCGACGACCATCACAACGGCCGCGTCGTCACTGAACTGCAGCCCGAGGCCAACTACCATCCGGCCGAGGCCTACCACCAGCACTACTACGCCCGCAACCCGGAGCAGGGCTACTGCGCCTTCGTCGTCGCCGGCAAGGTCGACAAATTCCTGGCGAGCTTCAAGCGCCTCGTGAAGTGATGCTGGCATGGACCGGCCTGCGCCACCGTTACGACAGCGGCGCCGAGATCGCATTCGGCGACTTTGCGCTGCCCGCCGGGCGCCATCTGCTGCTGCGCGGTGCGTCGGGCGCGGGCAAGTCGACGCTGCTGGCGCTGTTGGCCGGATTGCTGCGCGTGCAGCAGGGCGAGCTGGAGGTGGCCGGCACCGCGCTGACAAGTCTGGGTCCGCGGGCGCTGGATGCGTGGCGCGGCGCCACGCTGGGCGTCGTGCCACAGCGCCTGCACCTGAGTGAGGCCCTGACCGTGGCGGAGAACCTCGCGCTGCCGGCGCTGGCCGCAGGGCAGGGGGCCGAGCCGGCGCGGGCCGCCGAACTGCTGGCGGCGCTGGACGTGGCCGAGC
>SEEY01001092.1 GCA_004211235.1 Rubrivivax sp. | reverse complement strand
GTGCAGGGCTGCGGCGGTCGCGCCGTCGGGCAGTGCAAGCGCGAGGGCGGCGGTTTCGCTGGCTTGGTCACGCGAGAGCTCGCCGCTGATGCGGCCGTCGCGCATGACGATGAGGCGGTCGGAGATGCCCAGCACCTCGGGCAGCTCGCTGGAGATGACGATGACGCAGCAGCCCGAAGCGGCCACGTCGTGAATGATCTTGTAGATCTCGTTCTTGGCGCCCACGTCGATGCCGCGCGTCGGCTCATCGAGGATCAGCACCTTCAGCCCCGGCTCGGCCAGCCAGCGGGCCAGGATGACCTTCTGCTGGTTGCCACCCGACAGCAGGCGGATCTCCTGCTCGCGGTGCGGCGTCTTGATGCGCAGCTTCTTGATGAAGTCGTCGGCGCGCTGCGCCTCGGCGCCATGGCGCAGGAACACGCCACCGAGCAGCCCGTGGCGCCGGCAGCTGATGTTGATGTTCTCGGCGACCGATGAATGGGCCAGGATGCCCTGCTCCTTGCGGTCTTCGGGGCAGAGCACGATGCCCGCGGCGATCGCATCGGCCGGGCTGCTGGCCGCGACGGGCTGGCCGTCCAGCATCACGTCGCCACCGCGGCGGGAGTCGGCGCCGTAGAGCAGGCGCATCAGCTCGCTGCGGCCGGCGCCGACCAGGCCGAAGAAGCCCAGCACCTCGCCGCCGCGCACGGCGAAGCTCAGCGGCTGCGGGAGGCGTTCGCTGTGCAGGCTGCGCGCCTCAAGCCGGACCGGGCCGTGCTGGCGCGTGCGGTAGTCGTAGATGTCCTGCAGTTCGCGGCCGACCATGTCGGCAATGAGGCGCTCGCGCGGCACGTCGGCCATCACGTCATGCGTGACGATCTTGCGGCCGTCGCGGAAGATCGTGCAGGCGTCGCACAGCTCGTACAGCTCTTCCAGCCGGTGCGAGATGTAGATCAGCGTACGGCCTTCGGCGCGCAGGCGCCGCACGAGGCGGAACAGGATCTCCGTCTCGCGGTGCGACAGGCTGCTGGTGGGCTCGTCGAAGGCGATGACCTTGGCGTCCTGCATGACGGCCTTGCAGATCTCCACCATCTGGCGCTGGGCGATGGACAGCTCCGACAGGCGCGCGGCGGGGTCGAGGTCGACACCGATGGCGGCGAGCTGCTCCGCCACCAGCCGGCGCGCGGCCTTGTGGTCGACGA
>SEEY01001091.1 GCA_004211235.1 Rubrivivax sp. | reverse complement strand
CTGAAGGACCGCTCGCGCCGCCTGCTGCTGCCGCTGTTCTTCGGCATGGCCGTCATCGTCACGCCCCAGGCCTATTTCGAGGTGCTGACCAAGGTGCCGGCCCAGCTGCCGGGCGACGGCGGCTACCTCGACTTCTGGCGCGCCTACCTGCAAGGCGGCCACTACTGCCGCGGCGACGACTGCATGGTCGTGCCGACCTGGAACCACCTGTGGTTCCTGCCCTATCTGTGGCTGTATGCGGCGGTCGGCGCCGGGCTGGCCGCGCTGCTGGCCGCCACGCGGTTCCCGCGCAGGGCCGCGCCGGCGCTGCCCGACGCGGCCTGGCTGCTGGTGCCCGCCGTGCCGCTGGCGCTGGCACGCGCCTTCGTGCTGCCGCATTTCCCGACCACGCACGACCTCGTCCACGACCTGCACGCGCATGTGGAATACGGTGGGCTGTTCGCCCTCGGCTGGGCCAGCCGCACGCCCGTGGCGCAAGGCCTGTGGGCGGCCGCGCGCCGATTGCGCTGGGTGGCGCTGGCGGCCTTCGTCGCGAGCTGGGCCGCGCTGCTGGCCTACCAGGCGCGGTATGCCGACCTGCCGCCGCCCGAGGCCGTGGTCACCGTCGCGCGCCTGTTGCGGGGCGCCGAAGGCTGGTGGGCCATCGTCGCCGCCTGCGGCTGGGCGCAGCTGGCCTTCCGGCGCGAGTCGCCCGCGCTGCGCCGGGCCAGCGGCACGGTGTTCTGCTTCTACATCCTGCACCAGACGGTGATCGTGCTGCTGACGCAGGCGCTGCGGCCGCTGGCGCTGCCCTGGGGGCTGGAAGCGCCGCTGCTCGTCGCGCTCACATTCGCCGGCTGTGCGCTCGGCTATCTCGGCGCTCGCCGCGTGCCGAGCCTGGCGCTGCTGCTGGGCATCCAGCACCGGCCGCGTGCGGCGGCGCCGGCTTTGCGTCCGCCGGCCGCGGCGGCCTGAAGCGCAGCGCGCCGGCCGCAGCCAGTGTCAGGCGGCGGCCTGCGCGGCGACGCCTTCGCTCAGGAAGACGCACTCGCCCTGCTCGAACACGCGCACCTCGCCCGGCTCGAAGGCCGTCCAGGCCTCGTCGTGCGTCAGCGGTTCGGTGGCCACGAGCGTCATCAGGTCGCGCGGGCCGTTCAGCGTGGAAAGGTCGACGCTGAGGTCGCCATCGCGCAGGCGCACAT
>SEEY01001090.1 GCA_004211235.1 Rubrivivax sp. | reverse complement strand
CTACGGCACGGTGTATTCGGGGTTGGACATCGGCTTCGCGCTGGCCGCCCCGGTGTTCGGCGCCATCCTCGACCACGGCATGCCGCGCGGCGTGTTCGCCGGCTCGGCGGCGGCGCTGATGCTGGGCATCACGTCGGCGGGCCTTGTGGGCCTGGGCCTCGCCCGGCGCGCCCCGGTGGCTGCTGCCGCGGCTTGAGGCTGAAACGCGCAGGGGGCGGCTGAAAGCGCCGCCTTCCGAGCGCCTGCGGCACTAGGATGCGCGGCATCGCCCGCCGGGCGGACCTGCCACGCCGCATGAAATTCAAGCACTTCGTCAGCTCGCCCCGCCTCGAGAACAACGCCTTCCTGGCGCTGCTCGTCCTCGTCAGCGTGGCCTTCGTCTGGATCATGCTGCCCTTCAGCGGCGCGGTGTTCTGGGGCGCGGTGATCTCCATCGTCTTCATGCCCGTCTACGTGGCGCTGCTGCGGCGCTGGAAGCAGCGGCGCACGCTCGCGGCACTGGCCACGCTGTCGCTCATCGTGCTCATCGTGGTGCTGCCGATGACGCTGCTCACCGGCATGCTGCTGAAGGAGGGCGCGGCGCTCTACCAGCGCGTTCAGTCGGGCGAGACGAACTTCGCGCGCTATTTCGAGCAGGTGGTGTCGGTGCTGCCGGTCTGGCTGCATGACCTGCTGGAGCATTTCGGCCTCACGCATTTCAGCGAGCTGCAGACGCGCATCAGCGAGGCCATCGGCCGCGGCAGCCAACTGATCGCCACGCAGGTCTACAGCGTCGGGCAGAACGCGCTGGATCTCGTCATCAGCTTCTTCGTGATGCTCTACCTCGCGTTCTTCCTGCTGCGCGACGGCGCGGCACTGAGCCGCCGCATCCGCGCCGCCGTGCCGCTGGACCCCGAGCATCGGCGACGCCTCGGCGCCAAGTTCATCACCGTCATCCGCGCCACCGTCAAGGGCAACATTCTCGTCGCCGCCACGCAGGGCGCGCTGCTCTGGGCCGTGCTGATGGGTTTCCTGTCGCTGCTGCCGGCCATCGGCGCGGGGCTGATCTGGCTGCCTGTCGCCGTCTACTTCCTTGTGACCGGCGCCGTGTGGCAGGGCGTGTCGCTCATCGTCTACGGCGTGGTCGTCATCGGCCTGGTGGACAACGTGCTGCGCCCCATCCTCGTCGGCAAGGACACGCA
>SEEY01000285.1 GCA_004211235.1 Rubrivivax sp. | reverse complement strand
CCAGGCTGCCGCGTACCCAGGCCTCGCTGAACAGGCCGAGGGCGATGATGGCGAGGTAGCACAGCCCGGCGATGCGCAGTTCGCGGGAGCTGACGGGGCTGGGCAGGGCATGCATGGCGTAGAAGAACTGAAGGACGTGGACAGGGTCGGGTGCTGGCGCGACAGGACGCTAACGCCGGTAACAGTTTTTTGGCGCCCCGGCGCGGCCCTAGAGTAGATCGACCTTCACCCTCCAGCCATTCGCCATGCCGCGTTCACTGTCCGCCCTTGCCATCCTGCTCGTCCTGCTCTCCGGCTGCGCGTCGGTGCGGCAGGCGCCTGCGGGGCTTGATGGGCGTGTGGGCCGTATGGCGCAGCCGGCCTCGGTGGCAGGTGTTGCCGAAGAGAGCTTCGGCAAGCGGGGCTGGGGGCGACAGGGCGACTTCTCATTGGGCGGCCAGCGCATTCGCTACGAGCGCGGTGCCGACAGCCTGTCGCTGTTCGAGCCGCTGCCCGGCGCCGTGCGCACGCCGCTGCGGTTCAGCGGCCCAGCGCCGGACAACGCCACCGTCTGCGAGGGCTGGACGCCCGAGGCCACCGCCAACGGCAAGTTGACCGGCAGCAAGCCCTGGGTGCTGAGCTGCAAATGGGGCAGCGCGCCGGCCGCGATGCTGCAGATAGGCGAGGGCCAGATGCGCCGCGGCAAGCTCAGCCGCGAGGGCGCCTACCGCCGCGGTGAGCTGACGCTCGGCCTGCGCTCGGTGCATCTGCTCGAAGGCAACGCGCAGCCACAAACGGCGGCAGTGGGCTACGAGATGCTGCATCAGGGCACGGTGGTCGGCAGCCTGGACCTCGCCGGCAGCACGCCGCGTCTGCGTCGACCGGACCCCGCCACGCCGCTGGGCCGTGCCGTGACGGAAGCAGCGCTGGCACTGGCGCTGGTCTGGGAGCCGTGACGTTGGCACGCTGAGCAGTCGCGTGGGCGACTCGCGCGGGACTTGCAACGTTGCATCGGCGTCGTCCCAGGGCGTCTAGCGAGCGCTCATTTGACGAGTAATTGACGTTTCGTTGTGATCGTTGGCGCAAGCGTCTGCCGCGGCTTCGGGCGATCAATGAAACTGCCGCCGCCGAGCGATGCATCGCCTCGCGTCCCCTTCGTCCCGACCGTACTGGATGCGCCATGAACACCCGATTTGACCTCCGCGCGCTGGCATTTGCCGCCATGACTCTGACGACGATGGCCGGTTCGGCGCTGGCGGACACCATCAAGATGACGGGCGCCTCGACGGTGCTGAACGTTGTGGTTTCACCGACCAAAGCCGCCGTCGAGAAGAGCACGGGCCACACGCTGGCCATCATCGGTTCCGGCACCGGCAAGGGGCTTGTGGACCTGGTGGAAGGCGCCAGTGACATCGCCATGGTCTCCGAGCCGATGGACATCGCTGTCGACGCGGCCGCGGTTGCCGGCAAGAAGGTCGACCCCAAGACCATCCAGTTCTTCGAGCTGAAGAAGGACGAGATCGTGTTCGTCGTGCACCCCGGCAACCCGGTCAGCAAGCTCAGCTGGGATCAGCTTCGCGACATCCATACCGGCAAGATCACGAACTGGAAGGACGTCGGCGGCAAGGATCAGGCCATCGTCGTCTACAGCGACTCCACCACCGGCGGCACCCGCGCCATGGTCAAGAAGATCGTCATGGGCGGCGCCGACTATGGCTCCGCCGTGAAAGCGCAGACCAGCGTCAAGCGCGCGGCCGAGATGGTCGGCACCGACGAGGCGGGCATCACCGGCGTCGGCAAGGGCTTCGTCGACGCAGCCAAGAACAAGACGATCGAGACGAAGAAGCTGCAGCGCCCGCTGGCGCTGGCGACGCTCGGTGCCCCCAAGCCAGCCATCAAGGCCGTGATCGATGCCTTCGCGAAGGAAGCGAAGGATCTCTGATCGTTCCGCGCAAGCGGTTGCCTGGTTGTTGTTTGTGAAGGACTGAGTTCATGCTCAACGTGTTGCAGCGCGCGATCGGCGTGCGTCTGGGGGCGGCTTTCGCGGCCCTCGTCTTGCTGATCCTCGTCAGCGTCGCCTTTGGCGTGTCGAGGCTGGGCGCACTCAACACCGCGGTGCAATCGCTTCTGGCGCACGAAGCACGCTCGGAGATGCTGGCTGTGCAGTTGCACGGTGAAGCGCAGTCCACGCTGAGCGCGCTGGGACAGGCCGTGCTGACCGACAGCGTCGACGACATCCAGATCCAGCTGAAGACCATCGAACGGTTGGCGACACAAGGCAAGCGCACGCGCCAGGCGCTCGAAGAAGCCATTGATACCGACGAGGGCCGAGCCGCCCTGAAGGCAGTGGTGGCCGTGGAGCCGGCTTATGTGGCCGCGCTCGCCAAGGCCAGCAGCGCGGTCAAGGGTGGCGACATGGACGCGGCGCGCCAGCAGCTCAATGAGAAATCGCTGCATGAGGCCACCGGCGCCTATCTGGGTGCGCTGGCCAAGCTCGGCGAGGTGCAGCGCAGCGCGATGGAAGCCGGTCGTGCCGATGCGGATCAAGCGTATGCATCGGGGCGCAACCTGCTGCTGGCGGTTGCGTTCGTGGCTGCGGGCGCGGCGGCCGTGCTGGGCTGGTGGATGACCGGCACGCTGACGGCACCGGCCCGCGAGGCGGTGCGCGCCGCCCGGCGCATTGCCGCAGGCGACCTGACACAGGACCTGGTGCCTGGCAGCCGCGATGAGATTGGGCGCATCCTCGAGAGCATGCAGGCCATGCAGGAATCCTTGCGCAGCGTCGTCGGCCGTGTGCTGACGAATGCGGGCAGTGTCAGGAATGCCAGTTCCGAGATTGCCGCAGGCAGCCTCGACCTGTGCCAGCGCACCGAGCAGCAGGCCGGCGCGTTGGAACAAACAGCGTCGTCCATGCAAGTCCTGGGTGACACCGTGCGGCAAAGCGCCGACAACGCCCGGCAGGCCAACCAACTGGCTCAGGGTGCGTCCACCGTCGCGGTCAAGGGTGGCGAGGTCGTTGGCCAGGTGGTGCAGACCATGAAGGAAATCAACGACAGCTCGCGCAGGATCGGCGACATCATCGGCGTCATTGACGGTATCGCCTTCCAGACGAACATCCTGGCGCTTAACGCGGCGGTCGAGGCCGCACGGGCGGGCGAGCAGGGCCGAGGGTTTGCCGTGGTGGCTGCTGAGGTCCGCAGCCTGGCTGGCCGCAGCGCAGAGGCTGCCAAAGAAATCAAGACGCTGATCTCGGCCAGCGTGGAGCGCGTCGACAAGGGCAGTGCGCTGGTGGACCAGGCCGGCGCCACCATGCAGGAGGTGGTCACCGCGATCCGGCGGGTGACCGACATCATGGGCGAGATCAGCAGCGCCAGCGGGGCCAGCAGCACCGGCGTGGCGCAGGTGACCGAGGCGGTCACGCAGATGGACATGGCCACCCAGCAGAATGCTGCACTCGTCGAGCAGAGCACTGCGGCAGCTGAGAGCCTCAAAGGGCATGCCGAAGAACTCGTCGAGGCCGTGGCCGTCTTCAAGCTGGGCCGCGCGGCCGCCTGAAGTCCTGAGCCGCAGCTGACCTCCCGGTCAGGGCTTCTCGGCCAGTGCCTTCAGATTGGCCAGGCCCGCGTCGAAGTCCGGCCCGACCATCTTGTCCATGAACAGGCCCATCCAGCGGTAGACCGGGTTGGCGCCCATGTCGCCGTCCATCGTCCACGTGACCTGGGTGGCGCCGCCATTCGCGTCGAGGCGGAAGTCGCCGGTGGACGTGGTGCCGAAGTCGGGAAAGAACAGCTCGTAGCCCAGCCGCTTCGGCGGCTCGGCGGTGGTGAAGGTCATGCGGCCGTCGCCCTGGCTCTTGCTCTTCCAGGCCCACACGGCGCCGGCTCCCGAGGCGGGGCCGCTGTAGTCGATGGCCATCGCCGGGTCTCGCCGGTTCCAGGCGCTCCACTGCTTCCAGCCGCGCGGGTCGGCGATGAGGGGGTAGAGCTTTTCGGGCGCGGCGTTGATCGTCACGGTGCGCGAGACGGTGAACCTGGGCGACAGCAGCAGGCCGCCCCCGATCAACAGGGCCAGCAGCACGACGACGGCAATCAGCAGGACTTTCAGTGCTTTCATCGGGCCGCTCCGGGAGATGGGGTGCAGGCACTCTCCACCCGCCCCGCAGGTCACACAATCGGCACAACTCCCTGCGCATCCTCAAGATGATCGACGCCGACCTCGCCTCCATCTATGCCGAACAGGGCTACCTCGTGCTTCCCGGCTTCAAGCCGTCTGGCGACATCGCCGCGCTGCGCGAGCGGGCACTGCAGATCGTCGATGCCTTCGACCCCGGCGAGCAGCGCCCGGTATTCACCACCGAGGAGCAGCAGCGCCATGTCGACGACTATTTTCTCGACAGCGGCGACCAGGTGCGCTGCTTCTTCGAGGAAGAGGCCTTCGATGCCGAAGGCCGCCTGCGCGTGCCGAAAGAACTGGCCATCAACAAGATCGGCCATGCCATGCATGACCTGGATCCGGTGTTCTCAGCCTTCTCCAAGGGCGGCGCACTGCGCACCGTTGCAGCAGCGCTCGGCCTGACGCAGCCGCACGTGTGGCAGAGCATGTTCATCTTCAAGCAGCCGGGCATCGGCGGCGAGGTGCGCTGGCACCAGGACGCCAGCTTCTTCGAAACCGACCCCCTCACGGTGACGACCTTCTGGTTCGCGCTCGAGGACGCCACGCTGCAGAACGGCTGCCTGTGGACCGAACCCGGCGGCCACCGTGGCCCGCGCGGTGTTCTGCGCGAGCGCTTCGTGCGCAGCGGCAGCCGCGCGTGGATGGAAGCGGTCGACGCCACGCCCTGGCCGGCGGTGGAGTCAGCCCGCGCCATTCCGATCGAGGTGGAGGCCGGCTCTCTGGTGGTCTTCCACGGCCTGCTCCCTCACTACTCGGCCGCCAACCGCTCGGACCGGTCACGGCACGCGTACACGCTGCACGTCACGGATGCGGCCAGCCGCTACTCGCCGCGCAACTGGCTGCAGCGTGACGAGACGTTGCCAGTGCGCGGCTTCTGAGTGCCCTGCTCACGCCGCTCACAACTGCATACAGCTCAAGTCGCTTGTCCTACAGGGCAAGGGCCCGTAGACCGGCATGGCGCAGCGCCCCGGCCCATCACAGTTGGTTCACCGCAAACGTCGACGCAACGACGACAGGAGGCCAACATGAAATTCCCGAAATCAATGCATGCCGAGGGCTGGGCGAATCACATCGACACGACGCCCGGCACGGGCGAAGCCAGGACGGTCAAGGCCGGTGCTGGCCACTCGCTGCCCGGCGCCAGGCCGCTGACCGGCGGCGTGCGCAGCGACGCACCGCGTGTGGCGCCTTCGCTGTCGACGCCCGCTGCGACTCCGCGCATCGACCCGATCCCGACGGCATCCCGGCCGCAGGGTGAGGCGGTGATGCGGCCCTCGCGCGGCGACCAGCAAATGCCCTGGATGGTGGCTGCTGCCGGCGGCGCGGCGATCATCGGCGGCCTGGCCTTCTGGGCGATGAACCGGCCGTCGGATGCGCCGGTCACGCCGCCCGCCATCGTGACGGGCAGCACCACCGAGCCGCAGGCCGTGGTAGCCGCGGCCACGCCGGAGCCGGCGCCTCAGGCCGACCGTGATGCCGCGTCCGAGGACAGCGCACCGCCTACGACAGCGTCGGCGGACACGGCTGCGGCCAAGTCGACCCCGGCCGAGCCGACGCCTGCACCGGCCCGCCTCGGCCCGCCGGTG
>SEEY01001089.1 GCA_004211235.1 Rubrivivax sp. | reverse complement strand
TCGGGTAGCCCAGCACGCGGATGACTTCCTCGATCAGGTCTTCCTCGATCAGGATGTCGAAGCGCCAGCTCGGCGGGGTCACCGTGATGACGCCGTCAGCAGTCGTGAACGGCAGGCCCAGGCGCGTGAACACGCCCTCGCACTCGGCTTGGGTGATCGGCATGCCGATGACCTTGGCCGCACGTGCGACGCGCAGCGCGACCGGCTTGCGCACCGGCACGTTGGGCGACTGGTCGTCCATTGGGCCGACCCGCGTGTCGGCCGTGCCGCAGATGTCGATGATGAGCTGCGTGATCCGCTCGATGTGTTCGACGGTCTGAGACGGGTCCACGCCGCGCTCGAAGCGATGGCCGGCATCGGTCGAGAAGTTGTAGCGGCGGCCGCGGCCCATGACGGCCTCGGGCCACCAGAACGCGGCCTCGACGTAGACGTTGCGCGTGTCGTCGGACACCGCGGTGTGGTCGCCGCCCATGATGCCTGCCAGCGACTCGACCTCGCGCGCATCGCTGATGACGCCGACCTTCTCGTCCAGGGGAACAGTGTTGCCGTTCAGAAGCTTGAGCTGCTCGCCAGCCTTGCCCCAGCGCACGACCAGTTCGCCGCTGATCTTGTCGAGGTCGAAGATGTGCGACGGGCGGCCGTACTCAAACATCACGTAATTGGAGATGTCGACGAGTGCGGTCACCGGGCGCTGGCCGCAGCGCTCCAGGCGCTGGACCATCCAGGCCGGCGTCTTCGCCTTCGTGTCGATACCCTTGACGATGCGTCCGGAGAAGCGACCGCACAGGTCGGTGGCTTCGATGCGGATGGGCAGCTTGTCGTCGGTCGACGGCTGCACGGGCGGGAACTCGCGTTGAAGCAGCGGCGCGCCGGTCAGCGCGGCGACTTCGCGGGCGACGCCGTAGACGCTCAAGCCATGGCCCAGGTTGGGTGTCAGCTTCAGCGTGAACAGCGTGTCGTCGAGGTTGAGGTGCTTGCGGATGTCTTGGCCGATGACGGCGTCAGAAGCCAGCTCCAGCAGGCCGCCGTGGTCCTCGCTGAGCTTGAGCTCGCGGGCCGAGCACAGCATGCCGAAGCTCTCGACACCGCGCAGCTTGCCGACGCCGATCTTGAAGGGCTTGGCGGCGTCGTCAGTCGGCAGTTCGGCGCCGACGGTGGCCAGCGGCACCTTGATGCCCACGC
>SEEY01000284.1 GCA_004211235.1 Rubrivivax sp. | reverse complement strand
GCTGGGGCTGGGCCACAGGCTGGGCCTGGGCGGGCGCGGTGACGCGGCGCGGTGCGAGCGCGGCCATGGCTTCGGCAGCACGTTGCTCGCGCTGGGCGCGCGCGGCGTCCAGCGAGGCCGCGGCCGGTTGCTGGCGTTGCTGCATCGCCGGAGCGGGCGCGGCCACCGGATCGGGCTGGCCGCTGATCTCGGCCTGGCGGCGGCGCAGCACACGCTCGCGCACATAGTCCTGGAAGCTCAACGTGCTCATGGCCAGCTGCTCGACATCGCCCTGCACTTCAGGCGCGCCAAAGCTGGGCTCCTGGCGGGCACGCTCGGAGAACGGGGCGCGCTGCGGCTGCAACGGCTGCTGCATCTGCTGCGGCTGAGCCTGCGGGCGTGCCATGGTGCGCGGCGCGCTCTGGGCGATCTGCTCGATCTGGCCCATGCCTTCCGGCGCCATGGCCAGCACCTCGACACCTTCGGGCACCGATTTGTTCGACAGCACGACGGCGTCTGAGCCAAAGGCCTGCTTCACGAGCGCGAGGGCCTCGCGCGATGTGCGGGCAGTGAATTTGCGAACGTTCATGCTGTACCTCCAATGATGGAGCCGATGCGGATGGTGTGTGTCTCAGGAATCTCGCTGTGGCCCAGCACCTTGAGGCGGGGCGCAGCGCGCCTGAGCAGGCGGGCCATGGGCGCGCGGATCAGGTCGGGCACCAGCAGGGCGGCCGGCACGCCGCGGTCTTCCTGCTTTTGGGCGTTGTCGGCGGCGCTGCGGGCCAGCGTGTCGGCCACGCCCGGGTCGAGCGCCGCGCCGTGCGGGGAATTCAGGGCCTGGGTCACCAGGCGCTCCAGCTCGGGCTCCAGCGCGATGACGTCCAGCTCCTTCACGCTGCCGTAGATCTGCTGCACGATGGCCGGCGCGATGTGGGTGCGGATGCGTCGGGCCAGCTCGGCGGGGTCGGTCACTGCGGACGCGTTCTCGGCCAGGCATTCGACGATGGAACGCATGTCGCGCACGTGCACGCCCTCTTCCAGCAGCAGCTGGAGGACACGTTGCAGGGAGGCGATGCTGACCATCTTGGGAACCACGTCTTCGATCAATTGGGGCGCCTGCTTGGTGAGGTGTTCGACCAGGGATTGCGTCTCCACGCGCCCCAGCAGTCGGGCCGCGTGCACTTGCATCAAGTGTGAAAGGTGGGTGGCCACGACGGTCGAGCAATCAACCACCGTAAACCCGCTCATTTGCGCCATCTCGCGCTGCCGGTCTTCGATCCACACCGCCGGCAGGCCGAAGGCGGGGTCGGTGGTCTGCGTGCCGAGCAGCTTCTGGGTGGCGTGGCCGGGGTTGATGGCCAGCCACATGCCGGGGAAGGCCTCGGCCTCGCCGACGACGGCGCCGCGCAGCGAGATGCGGTACTGGCTCGGGCGCAGCTCCAGGTTGTCGCGGATGTGCACCGGCGGCGGCAGGAAGCCGACCTCCTGCGCGAACTTGCGGCGCACGCCCTTGATGCGGCTCAGCAGATCACCTTCCTTGCTCTTGTCGACCAGCGTGATGAGGCGATAGCCGACTTCCAGGCCCAGCGTGTCCACGGGCACCAGGTCTTCCCAGCTCGCCTCGCCGGCGCCTTCGCTCGGCGGCATGATGGGCTTGACGGCCTTGGCGGCTTCGAGCTGCTGCTCCTTGTTGCGCAACCAGTAGGCCAGGTAGCCCATGCCCGAGGCGATCAGCAGGAACACCACATGCGGCATGCCGGGGATCAGCCCGAGCGCCCCGATGACGCCGGCCGTGATCGCCAGCGACTTGGCCGAGCCGAACACCTGCTTGCCGATCTGGCTGCCGATGTCCTTGTCGGTGCCCACGCGCGACACCACCATCGCCGCCGCGACCGAGATCAGCAGGGCCGGCACCTGGGCCACCAGCGCATCGCCCACGGCCAGCAGGATGTAGCTGTTGGCGGCCTGGCTGGCCGAGAGGCCATGCTGGGCGATGCCGATGATGAAGCCACCGACGATGTTGATGGCCAGGATCAGCATGCCCGCGACCGCGTCGCCGCGCACGAACTTGCTGGCACCGTCCATGGAGCCGAAGAAGTCCGCTTCGTCGCCCAGCTCGACGCGGCGGCGCTTGGCCTCCGCCTCGTTGATGAGGCCGGCGTTCAGGTCGGCGTCCACCGCCATCTGCTTGCCGGGCATCGCGTCCAGGGTGAAGCGCGCGCCGACCTCGGCGATGCGCTCCGCGCCCTTGGTGACGACGATGAAGTTGATGACGACGAGGATGGCGAAGACGATCAGGCCGACGGCAAAGTTGCCGCCGATCAGGAAGTGCCCGAAGGCCTCGATGACCTTGCCTGCAGCGCCCGTGCCGGTGTGGCCTTCCAGCAGCACGACGCGCGTGGAGGCGACGTTCAGCGACAGGCGCATCAGCGTCGTCAGCAGCAGCACGGTCGGGAAGGCCGCGAAGTCCAGCGGCTTGATCATGTGCGCCGCCACCATCATCACCATCACGGCCATGGCGATGTTGAAAGTGAACAGCAGGTCCAGCGCGAACGGCGGCAGGGGCAGCACCATCATCGACAGCACCAGCAACACCGCGATCGGTGCGCCGAGGGCGGCAATGATGCCGGCGCGCGGGCCGAGCAGGCCCTGCAGCTTCTGGATCAACGGATTCATTCGGCGAGGTCCTCGTCAGGCTCGGGCTGCCAGCCCGGCTTGTTGTGCGGGTCGAGCTCCGGCGGCACATGCGGCTTGGGCATGTCGGGCCGCGGCGCGTTGCGCGACGCCATCGCGGCACGCAGCTGGTAGACATAGGCGAGCACCTGGGCCACGGCGCCGAACAGGGCCGCGGGAATCTCGTGGTCGACCTTCGCGTGGGCGTACAGCGCACGGGCCAGCACCGGCTGCTGCAGCACCGGCACCTTGCTCTCCTTGGCCAGGTCGCGGATCTTCATGGCCAACAAGTCGGCGCCCTTGGCGATGACCTTGGGCGCGGCCATCTTGCCTTCCTCGTACTTCAGCGCGACGGCATAGTGGGTCGGGTTCATGACCACCAGGTCGGCCTGCGGTACGGCGGCCAGCATGCGGCGCTTGGCCATCTCGCGCATGATGGCGCGCATCTTGGCCTTGACCTCGAGGTTGCCTTCAACCTCCTTCATTTCCTGCTTGGCTTCCTCGCGGCTCATCTTCATGCGGCGCAGCCAGAGCTGGCGCTGCAGCGGCAGGTCGATGGCGGCGAACACGGCCAGCGCGATGGCCAGCAGGCCCAGCGCGCCCATCAGCTGCTGGCCGGCATAGGCCAGTGCCGAGGGCAGCGGCACGGACATGATGCTCACGTAGGCCGCGAGCCGGTCCTTCAGCACCATCGCACCGACGGTGCCCAGCACCAGCGCCAGCAGCACTGCCTTGAGCGCCGTGCCGAGGCCCTGGCCGGTGAACAGGCGGCCGAGGCCGGTGAGCGGGTTCAGGTGCGAGAACTTGGGCGCCAACGGCTTCATCGTCCAGTTCCAGCCGCCACTGGCCAGGTTGCTGGCGATGCCGACCACCACCAGCAGTGCCGCGATGGGCCCCATCACGGCGGCGAAATCCAGCGTCATCTCGACGAGGCGCTCGCCCATGAAGCCAGGCTTTTGCAGCATGGCGGCGTCAAAACGCAGACCCGTCGTCAACGTCTGGCGCAGCTTCTCGACGATCTGCGGCCCGCCCGCGGCGAGCGCCGCCCCACCGGCAACCATCATCGCGAAATGCGGCAGGTCGCGCGAGCGCGGCACCTGGCCCTCGGCCCGTGATCTCTCGATCTTTTTGGGCGAGGCAGGTAGGTTGCGGTCTTGTGCGTCTTGGTCAGCCATGGCGTCGTTCGCCCCA
Source organism: Rubrivivax sp. (assembly GCA_004211235.1). The sequence goes on along the minus strand of SEEY01000284.1, from coordinate 1,897 downwards.
TGCGAGGCGCTGACCCGATTGTTCGAGGCTGACCCAAAAACTTGAGCGGGAAAAGCGGGGTGCTCAGGCCCCTATTCCCCGCTGTGCTGCGGCACGGCCGTCGGGCTGTGCAGCAGTGCTCAATGCAGAGCCGCAAAGCAAAAGGCCGGCGCATCGGCCGGCCTTGTTGGCGGTAGAGACCCTGGCCTAGAAACCGAGGCTTGCGAGCAGGTCGTCGACCTCGCCCTGGTTCGTGACCACGTCGGTGCGGCCTTCGGCGTTGACGACCGGGCCCTGCAGGATGGTCGGGTCGACCTTCTCGCGCTGCTCGGGCGGCACCACCTGCACCAGCAGCTTGACAAGGCTGTCTTCCAGGTCGTTTGCGAGCTTCACGACCTTGGCCACCACCTGGCCGGTGAGGTCATGGAAGTCCTGCGCCAGCATGATGTCGGTCAGGTGGTTGTCGATGCTCTGCGTGCGGGTTTCGACATCGTTGACGAAGTTCATCACCGCGCCGGTGGCGACGGCGCGGACCGGGTCGGCGACGATGGCCGCGGCGAGCTCCTTGGTGGCGCGGCTGATGCCGGCGTGCTCGGCCTTGGCCTGGTCCACCGAGTTCAGCACCTTCTCGGCCGCGGCGGCCGTCTTCTCAGCGATGTAGCTCAGGCGGCTGCGGGCGTCGGGCAGGCCATCGGTGGCCACCTGCAGCTTGGGCATGACGCCCAGGCGCTGCATGGTGTCATGCAGGGTACGCGTGATCGTGCCCAGCTGCTGGAAGACCTCCGGCGAGACAAGCAGCGGCTCCTGGGCCTTGGCCAGTTGATCCAGTTGATCCATCGACATGGCGGTCCCCCTTTGTGGTTGTTGTTGGGTCAGGCCGCGGCGGCCAGCTTCTGCATGATCTTCATGACCTTCTCTTCCAGCGTCGCCTTCGTGAAAGGTTTGACGATGTAGCCGGCAGCGCCGGACTGGGCGGCCAGCACGATGTCTTCCTTGCGCGCCTCGGCCGTCACCATCAGCACCGGCAGGTGCTTGAGATTGGGGTCTTCCTTGATGGCCTTCAGCAACTCGAAGCCCGTCATGTTGGGCATGTTGATGTCGCTGACGACGAAGTCGAACTTGGCGCCCTTGAGCATGCTCAACGCCTCGACGCCGTCTTCGGCTTCTTCGCAGTTGTTGTAGCCGATTTCCTTCAGCAGGCCGCGGACGATGCGGCGCATGGTGGAGAAGTCGTCGACGACCAGGAATTTCATGTCAGCGCTCATGGCGATCCTCTCTGTGCAGGCGGGGATTTCAGGGGTCAGCCCGCAGTCTAGTTTCTAGCGGCTTGGGGGCGTAGATTGAGTTTGCGGCATTTTCCCGCTAGGCGGCACTTGCGTGAGCCCGGTCTCGGCTGCCGGTGCATCGGCCTCGGTTTCTTCCGCCACATTCTTCAGCACGGCGTCTTCGGCATCGCGGTTCATGACGATGATGCTGATGCGCCGGTTCAATGCGCCGTTAGGGTCCTTGGCATCGAGCAGCTTGCTCGCGGCCAGCCCCTGGACGCGCAGCATGCGGGCCTCCGAAAGGCCGCCGGCGACCAGCTCGCGCCGGGAGGCGTTGGCCCGGTCGGCCGACAGTTCCCAGTTGCTGTAACCCTTGTCGCCGCCCGGGAACGCCTGCGCATCGGTGTGGCCCTCCACCGTCAGCCGGTTGGGCACCTCGGTCAGCACGTTGCCGAGCTCGCGCAGCAACTCGCGCATGTACGGTTTCACGATGGCGCTGCCGCTGTCGAACATGGGCCGGTTGCCCTCGTCGACGATCTGGATGCGCAGCCCTTCCTTGGTCATGTCCAGGCGGATCTGGCCGCCAAGCGCAGCCAGCTTCGGGTTCTCGGCCAGCACTTCCTCGACCTTGGTCTTGAGCTGCTCCAGCCGCG
>SEEY01000283.1 GCA_004211235.1 Rubrivivax sp. | reverse complement strand
GCCCCGGCCCGCGCGGCGGCGACGCCACTCGACCTGCTGCGCGGCAACGCCGCCAACACGGCGACGATCACACTGCCCATCGGCATCTCCGCGGCCGACGCCATGCAGGCGCTCACGCTCGCCACCCTGCGCCACTACGGCCATCAGAAGGAGCGCACCGCCGCCGTGCTCGGCATCAGCCTGAAGACGCTCTACAACCGGTTGAAGGAATACTCGACCGGCGACAAGGCCAGCTCGACCGACGACGGCGCGCGCTACGGGCGCTGACGCCGCCCCGGCCTAGCCCGCCGGTGCGCTGCCGCCGGAGCGCCCTTCGCTGCGGCGGCGGGCCGGCACCACCGGCAGCACCGTCGCATCGCTGACCGCAGGCGGGACGGATGCCAGCGTGGCGATGCCGCGGCCGGTCGCAGCGCGAGTGCCCGCCAGCCGCATCAGCAGGCGGCCCATGTTCTCCACGCTCTCGGCCAGGTCGAAGCGGTCGACGGCACGACGGCGTGCGCTGGCGCCCATGCGCTGGCGCAGTGCCGGGTCGGCCACCAGGGTGGCGCAACGCGCCGCGATGTCGTCGGCGTCGCCGGCGGCCACCAGCCAGCCGGTCTGGCCATGCTCGACGATGTCGGGCACACCGCCCACCCGCGTCGCGATCACCGGCAGCCCGCTGGCCATCGCCTCCATCAGGGCCAGCGGCATCGCCTCCGAATGCGACGACGAGACGACCATGTCCAGCTCGCTGTAGAGGCTGGCGATGTCCTCGCGCAGCCCGGCGAAATGCAGCTGCCGGGCCAGGCCGAGGCGCTCGGCGAGCGCAGCGACTTCGCCGCGCATCGGCCCTTCGCCGATGAAGACGCTGTGCGCCTGCGGCTGCCGGCGCAGCAGTTGCGACGCGGCCCGCACGAAGACCTCGGGCCCCTTCTCGGGCGACAGGCGACCAACGAAGCCGACCAGCGGCGTGTCGGTCTCCAGCCCCAGCTCCCGGCGCAGCCCGCCGGCCCGTTCGCGCGGGCGGAACACCTCCGTGTCCACGCCGTTGGTCTCGCAGCTCAGATGGCTGGCATTCACGCCCAGGCCGAGCGCGTGAAAGTAGCTCTGCCGGCAGACCACGCTCAGATGACTGTTCACCGCCCGATGCACCTCCAGGTCCAGCATGCTGAGCTGCCGCCCATGCACCGTGGTGACCACCGGCTTGCCGCTCAGCCGCCCCACCAGCCCCGCCAGCAGATGCGCCTTGGGCAGGTGGGCATGCAGCAGGTCGACGCTGTTGGCCGCCACCAGCGACAAGGCCGTCTGGATGCTCGACCAGGGCGGGTCGTCCGGCATGGGCACGATCAGCACCTCGACGTCCAGCGAGCGCAGGCGGTCGGTGTAAGGGCTGTCGAACGGGCACAGCGCGGTGAAGCGGAAACGCTCGCGCGGCAGCCGCTCGATGAGCCGCTCCACACAGGTCTCCATGCCGCCGACGATGGCATTGCCGATGACCTCGAGGACATGGATGCGGCCGTTGCCGGCATGGGGACTCTGGGTGGTGGTCATGTGAGGAACAACGGTGGGTAAAACCTTCGGCAGCCGCTTCAGCAACAGACCGGCATCCAGCCGGGGCGCGACCAGAAGCTGCCCGGCGGTTTGGCGCCCGCCGCGTGCACCTGCCGGGCCGCGGGCGTGACCGCATGACCCTTGCCGGCCATGGCGTCACGCCCGAGCCAGGCCGCCGCCGTGCCGCAGAGGATCTGCTGGCGCGCGTCGGCATCCAGTTCGAGTTCGTCCATCAGCCGCACCAGCCAGCCGCGACGCTCGGCGATCTCGGCGCCGCTGCAGGGCAGGAAGCAGTCGCTGCCGAACTGCAGCAGCCCCGGCCCCAGCACGTCCAGGGCCCGGCGCAGCACCTCCAGGCGGTAGGGCGGCGGCGGGCCGAAGGACAGGTCGAAGCGGAACACGCACTCGGCCTCCGGCACGCCGTGGATGCGGTCGATCAATCCCACCGCAATCGCCTCGTCGGTCCACGGCCAGCCGAGGTGCGCCAGCGCCACCCGCACGCCGGGATGGTCGCGCAGCGCCTCGAAGAACACCGGCCGGCAGAACCGCCCCGAGCGCCCGTCGATGAAGATGCCGCTGTGGAACAGCAGCGGCAGCTTCAGCCGCCCCGCCTCCGCAAAGGTCGGCTGCACCGCCTCGTCGTAGGGATACCAGCCGCTGGGCACCATCTTCGCGCCGCTGAGCCCTGCCTCGATGGCGCGGCGCAGTTCCGCAGGCGCGCCTGCGTCGGACGGGTTGACGACGGCCAGGCCCACGAGGCGGTCACGGGCACCGTCCACGAGGCGCGCCAGGTGGTCGTTGGCGCGCGTCAGGGAGGCCGGGTCCTGCAAGGAATAGCCGTCGTTGAGGAAGGGGGCCAGCAGCACCCCGACATCCACGCCGGCCTCGTCCAGCGAGCGCAGCACCTGGTCCCGCGTCTCCCGGCCGGTGCAGTGCAGATGGGCGTCAATGATCATGCCGCTCATGCCCTTGCGTGCGCGTCACGCACGGGCGGCGGCCGGAACCACGCTCAGGGTCTGCACCTCCATCACCGCCTCCTGTGCGGGCGCGGTCAGCCCCCGGCGGCTGGCGCCCGGTGCAGCCTGCACCGCCTGCGCGAGCAGCCTGTGCACCGCCTCGGCGGTGTCATGCCAGGAGTGGCGCGCCACCAGCTTGGCCATCTCGATCAGGCGCAGGCTGCGCGCCTGCGAGTCCTCGTCCAGCAATTGCTCGCAGGCTTCGATGAAACCTTCGCTGGCCGGCGCGGTGATGACGGTCGGCGAGTAGAGCGACTCGACATCGCGGATCGGCGTGCTGACGACCGGCTGATAGCCGGCCATGTATTCCAGCGTCTTCGTCGGGCTGATGAAGCGCGTCGACTCATTCAGCGCGAAAGGCATCAGCGCGACGTCCCAGCCGGCCAGCAGATAGGGCAGCAGCTCATAGGGCTGCATGCCCAGCCAGCGGATGTTGGCGCGCTTCGGCAGGCTGGCCGGATCGATCTTCGCGACCGGGCCGACCATCACCAGCTGCCACTCCGGATGCCGCTCGGCCACCGCGTCGACCAGCCCGATGTCCAGCCGCTCGTCGATCACACCGAAAAACCCCAGCCTCGGCCGGGCGAGGTCGCCCTGCAGCTCGCGCGCACGTTGCGCCAGCGCGCTGCCGGAGTCCAGGCTTGCGGGAGAAAAGTGATCGGCGTCTACCGAACTGCAGAAGCAGTGGATGTTGGGATGCAGATGCTTGCGCGCCTCGTACAGCGACGGCCCGCCGGTGAGCACGAGGGCGGCCTGCTGCATCAATGCCGACTCGCGCTGGCGCAGCTGGCGCGGCGCGCCCAGGAAGGCCGACAGCTCGTCCATGCAGTCGTAGACCAGGCAGCCGGCATTCAGCGCATGCGCCAGCGGCAGGGCCATCGGCGTGTACAGCCATGCCGCGTCCACGTGCAGGTCGTGCTTCTCGAGATGCTTTCGCAGCAGCAATTCGACGGCCACGATCTGGTCGTCATGAAAGCCGGCCGCATTCACGGGCGTGTGCGGCACCAGCACCGTCAGCCCGGGCTTGACCTCGCGCACCTCCAGCCGCGCCTGGCCGCCGCCACGCTTGGGCTCTTCGACGAAAAGGATGCGCCAGCGGCCAGCCAGGCGCGACAGCAGATGTTGTGGGCGCTGGAACACGAAACCCCAGCGCAGATGGGAGAACACGACAAGCACGGGAGGCTGCATGACCGGCCCCCTCACTTGCGACGGGCAGGCGCAGCGCGCCGGCCCATGCCGATTTCCGGAAGCCCACACCGCGGCTGCGACGTGGGGCTGGAGAGTTCCAGAACGCTGGACGCGGTGGGGCGGCGATGCGGTGGCTGCGGTTTCATGATGGATTCGCTCGAATGTGGAAGACGGGGTCCAACGGCAAGCGTCGTGCCGAGTCGCCTCGGCAACCCCGCCGCAACGCAGGGTTAGAAGTCTTTACAGAAGATTCGTGCGTCAGCGGCCGGCGCGAGGCACCGCGCTCCTTGCACACCGCCTGCGATGCCCCGGGCGGCATGGCACCTGGGTAATGGTCCGAGACCTGTTCAGGGGTCGGACGCGGCCGGGCGGGCGGCACAGACATTGCCTGGAGTGGCTTCCGTCATCGCCAGCGCGATCACCGTGATCGCCGCGGGCGAGCGCAAAGCCCACATGCCATCCATCGATATCCACGCCCATCAGCGGCAAAACCAATCCCTGTCACCGCGGCTTCAGCAGGCCGTGCGCATGCTGCAGATGTCGTCGCTCGATTTCTCGGCCATGGTGCGGGCGACGCTGTCGGAGAACCCCTTCCTCGAAGCCGGCGATGCCGAGCTCGCCGAGGAGGAGAGCCTGCCCGGCGAGGCCGAACCGGCGCCGTCGATGCTCGGCGACCTCGACGGCGATTCGCCCCTCGCCGGCAGCGCCGACTCGGTCGACGCAACGACGGCGCCTGACGACGGCGCGGATCGCGACCTCTGGCTCGAAGACCCGGGCGCGGGCGGGCGCAAGGCCGACGATGGCGAGCCCTCGGCGATGGAGATGATGGCCGTCGACACGCCGCTGAACACGCATCTGCACGGCCAGATCAACCTCCTGACGCTGCCGGAGATGGACCTCGCACTGGCCAGGGTCATCATCGAATCGCTCGACGACGACGGCTATCTGCGCACCTCGCTCGCCGAGCTGCAGGATGTGCCCGGGCTGACACCCAGGCCGTCGCTGGAGCAGATGGAGACCGCGCTGCGGCGCGTGCAGGCGCTGGACCCGGCGGGCGTCGGCGCGCGCAACGTCAGCGAGTGCCTGTTGCTGCAGATGCCGTCCATCGACTGCCCCGAGCTGCGCGCGCTCGCGTCGGTCATCGTCCAGCACCATCTCGACGCGCTCGCCGCCCACGACGTCAATCAGCTGGCGCGGCAGCTGGGGCAGTCCGCGACGCGCATCGAAGCCGCGTGCGAGCGCATCAGGCGGCTGGACCCGCGGCCGGGCTGGCGCATCGGCGCCGTGCCGGTGAACTACGTCGTGCCAGACGTGCTGGTGAAGAAGGTGCGCGGCCGCTGGGTCGTGCAGCTCAATCCGGCCGTCGTGCCCAACGTGCGCATGAACGAGGTCTACGCGACCCTGTTCAAGCGCCACCGCACGGCCCAGCATGCCGAGCTCGGCGAACACCTGCAGCAGGCGCGCTGGACGCTGCGCAATGTCGAGCAGCGCTTCTCCACCATCATGGGCGTGGCCGAGGCCATCGTGAAGCGGCAGAAGAACTTCCTCGACTACGGCCCCATGGCCATGAAGCCGCTCGGGCTCAAGGAGATTGCCGACGAGGTCGGCATCCATGAGAGCACCGTGTCGCGCGTGACGAACAACAAGTACATCGCCACGCCCAGCGGCGTGTTCGAGCTGAAGTACTTCTTCTCGCGCGCCATCATGAGCAGCAGCGGCAACGCCTGCTCGGGCACCGCCATCCGTGAGCTGGTGAAGGACCTGCTGGTCACCGAGGACGCCGCCCGGCCGCGCTCCGATGCCGAGATCGCGCGGCTGCTGGCCCAGCAGGGCCTGACGCTGGCGCGCCGCACCGTCACCAAGTACCGCCAGATGCTGAAGATCGATCCGGCAGAGCGCCGTCGACGCCCGCACGTCTGACGCCCTCTGCGCGCCATCCGCCCGCACGGCGGATGGGAACGGCACTTGCCTCGACGCCGCCGCCCTGAACACGACAACCCTCATGACC
>SEEY01001088.1 GCA_004211235.1 Rubrivivax sp. | reverse complement strand
CCCGCGACCCGAGGATCACGGGCCAGGCCGAAGGCGTGGCGCGCGGCCAGGTGCTGAGCTACGTCGACGTGCTGCGGCATGGCCGACGGGTGGGCGCTCGCGTGGCCATCGTCGGGGCGGGCGGCATCGGCTTCGATGTGGCGGAGTTCCTGCTTGAGGCCGGGCACTCCCTGACGCTGGACCCGCCCGCCTGGCGCAAGCACTGGGGCGTGGGCGACCCGGAACAGGTGCGCGCCGGCCTGCTGCGGCCGGCGCCCGAGGCGCCCGCGCGCCAGGTCACGCTGCTGCAGCGCAAGGCCGGCAAGCCGGGCGCGGGCCTGGGCAAGACGACCGGCTGGATCCACCGCGCGGCGCTGAAGATGAAGAACGTCGACATGCTGGCCGGCGTCAACTACGAGCAGATCGCGCCCGAGGGCTTGTGGGTCAGCTACGGCGAGAAGCGGGCGGATGCGCTTGAGTCGGCGACGGGCCGCTCCCGAGCCGACTCAACCCCCTCGGGGGGGCTGACGCGCAGCGGCAGCTCTGGGGGCCTCGTACTCATCGAGGCGGACACCATCGTGCTGTGCGCAGGCCAGGAGCCGCTGCGGGAACTGGAGGCGCCGCTGCGGGCGGCGGGGATCAGCGTGCACCTGATCGGCGGCGCGCTGCAGGCCGGCGAACTCGATGCGAAGCGCGCCATCCTGCAAGGGACGACGCTGGCGTGCCGGCTCTAGCTTCAGTGCAGAAACACCTGGCAGAGCTGGTAGAGCAGGTCGTCATCCTGCTCGGAAATCTCCAGGCCTGCGGCGAGGTCGAAACTGGAGTCGTACCAGCCGCAGGACTCGGGCTTGAGCTCCGGCGCTTGTGCCTCGACCGGAGGCGGCTCGACCGGTTCGATCACGGCAGGCTTGGGCGCGGATCTGGCTTGCTGCAGGACGCTGAAGAATTGCATGGCGGGCTCCGGTTTTGGGGGGCGACGTCGTCGAACACGTCACACCCTCAGCATCGGCGCCGAGCCTTTGGGGCAACATCACCCAGAGGGCGGGTCGATGGGGGAGGGAGCCTGCGACCTGTCCCCCGGCACCCTCCAAAGAGGGATACAAAAATGGGGTCAGGGTCGCTTTTCGCCGTGGCGCACAGCGCCCGGCGACGTCGGCAAGCCGAATCAAATCGACCCTGACCCCATTTTTGTATCCCTCTTTGG
>SEEY01000282.1 GCA_004211235.1 Rubrivivax sp. | reverse complement strand
TGCAGGAAGGCCTGCTCTCGCTGATGCAGATGGCCAAGACCAACGCCGCCCATGGTGGGGTCGGTGAGCACGCTGACATAGGGCAGGCCCTTCTTCGCCAGCCGGGTGAGGGCGGCGTTGGTCTTGGCCATCTGCATCAGCGAGAGCAGGCCTTCCTGCATGCGCGCGCCGCCGGTGGCGGTGAAGCAAAGGAAGGGCACCTTCTGCTCGATCGCGGTCTCGACGCCGCGCACGAAGCGCTCGCCCACCACGCTGCCCATGCTGCCGCCCATGAAGTCGAATTCGAACGCCGCGGCCACCAGGCTGATGCTGTGCACCGCGCCGCCCATCACCACCAGCGCGTCGGTCTCGCCGGTGTTCTCGACCGCGTCCTTCAGCCGCTCGGTGTACTTGCGGCTGTCCTTGAACTTGAGCGGGTCGACCGGCAGCACCTCCTGGCCGATCTCGTAGCGGCCTTCCGCGTCGAGGAAGGCGTCCAGCCGGGCGCGTGCGCCGATGCGGTGGTGGTGCGAGCACTTGGGGCAGACATTGATGTTCTGCTCCAGGTCGGTCTTGTAGAGCACCGTCTCGCAGCTCGGGCACTTGATCCACAGGCCTTCCGGGACCGTGCGCCGGTCGGCCGGGTCGCCTTGCTGGATCTTGGGCGGGAGGAGTTTGTCGAGCCAACTCATGCGTCAATCCTTCTTGTCGAGTGCGGCGCGGATTTCACGGATGAAGGCGGCGCCGGTGGAAGCGACATTATCGGCCGGCTGGCTCTCCAGCAATTCGACCAGCTTGGAGCCGATGACGACCGCGTCCGACACATCGGCCACGGCCCGGGCCGTCGCGCCGTCGCGAATGCCGAAGCCCACGCCCACCGGCACGCTGACATGCTGGCGGATGCGCGGCACGGCCTCGGCCACGGCGGCCGTGTTCAGGTGACCCGCACCGGTCACGCCCTTCAGCGACACGTAGTAGACGTAGCCGCTGGCGAGCTTGCCGACCTGGGCCATGCGGGCCTCGCTCGACGTGGGTGCGAGCAGGAAGATGGCGTCCATGCCGCCGGCACGCAGGGCGGTGGCGAACTCCGCGCATTCCTCGGGCGGGTAGTCGACGATCAGCACGCCGTCGACGCCGGCCGCCTTCGCGTCCGCCACGAAGGCGTCCATGCCGTAGCGCTCCACCGGATTGGCGTAGCCCATCAGCACGATGGGCGTGGCGTCGTTGGTCGCGCGGAAGGTGCGCACGAAGCCGAGCACGTCGCGCAGCGAAATTCCCTTGGCCAGCGCTCTCTCGCCGGCGCGCTGGATGACCGGGCCGTCGGCCATGGGATCGGAAAAAGGCACGCCGAGTTCGATGACGTCCGCGCCGGCCTCGGCCATGGCCAGCATCAGGTCGACCGTGGCCGACGGGTGCGGGTCACCTGCCGTGACGAAGGGGATGAGGGCCTTGCGGCCAGCGGCCTTCAAGCCGTCGAAGGTGGCGGCGATGCGGCTCATGCCTTGGCTCCGGTGACGCTGATGACGGCCTCGCCGCCCTTGACGGACTGGCCGCGGCAGGACGGCCGGCAGTAGAAGTCGGCGTTGGACAGGTCGGCCACCGTGCCGATGTCCTTGTCGCCGCGGCCGGAGAGGTTGACGAGCAGGATCTGGTCCTTGTCCATCGTCGGCGCGATCTTCATCGCATGCGCCACGGCGTGGCTGGATTCCAGCGCCGGAATGATGCCTTCGGTGCGGCACAGGTGATGGAAGGCAGCGAGCGCCTCGGCATCGGTCACGCCGACGTACTCGGCCCGGCCGATGTCCTTCAGGTGGGCATGCTCGGGGCCGACGCCGGGGTAGTCCAGACCGGCCGAGATGGAGTGCGTCTCGGTGATCTGGCCGTTGGCGTCCTGCAGCAGATAGGTGCGGTTGCCATGCAGCACGCCAGGCGTGCCGGCCGACAGCGTGGCCGCATGCCTGCCGCTGTCGATGCCCTCCCCTGCGGCCTCCACGCCGATCAGCCGCGTGCCTTCATGGGCGATGTAGGGGTAGAAGATGCCGATGGCGTTGCTGCCGCCGCCCACGCAGGCGAGCACGGCATCCGGCTGGCGGCCGGTCATTTCGGGCATCTGCACCAGGCACTCGTCGCCGATGACGCGCTGGAAGTCGCGCACCATCATCGGGTAGGGGTGCGGGCCGGCCACGGTACCGATGATGTAGAAGGTGTTCTCCACATTCGTGACCCAGTCGCGCATCGCCTCGTTGAGCGCATCCTTGAGCGTCTTGCTGCCGCTGTCCACCGGCACGACCGTCGCGCCGAGCAGCTTCATGCGGTAGACGTTGGGACTCTGGCGCTTGACGTCCTCGCTGCCCATGTAGACGACGCACTCCAGGCCGTAGCGCGCGCAGATGGTGGCCGTGGCCACGCCATGCTGGCCGGCGCCGGTCTCGGCGATGACGCGCGGCTTGCCCATGCGCTTGGCGAGCAGCGCCTGGCCGATGACGTTGTTGATCTTGTGCGCGCCGGTGTGGTTGAGGTCCTCGCGCTTGAGGTAGATCTGCGCGCCGCCGAGTTCGCGGCTCATGCGCTCGGCGTGATAGATCGGACTCGGCCGGCCGACGAAGTGGGCCAGTTCCTTCTTGTACTCGGCAACGAACTCGGGGTCGTTGCGGTAGTGGGCGTAGGCGTCCTTCAGCTCATCGAGCGCGTGGACGAGGGTCTCGGAGACGAAGCTGCCGCCGAAGGTGGCCGTGCCGGCATGGCGGAAATGCCCGGTCGCGTCGGGCTGGTCGTACTGGAACATGGTCTTCCCCTATTGGGAGAGTGCTGCATCGGCGCGCTTCACGGCGCGGCAGAACTCATGGATCAGGTCGGCGCTCTTGATGCCCTTGGGAAACCCCGCAGGCTCGACGCCGGAACTCACATCAACGGCCCAGGGCCGCACCTGACGGATGCCATCGCCGACGTTTGCTGCATTCAACCCACCAGACAAAACGAGGCGAGAGCTGACGCTTGGAGGAATGAGTGACCAATCGAAAACCTTGCCGCCGCCGCCATAGCCTTCGACAGGGGCGTCGAGCAGGATGGCTTGGGCGTTGGGAAAACCGGAACCGAAGTTTATCAAGTCGAAGCCGGGCGACACGGCGGCTGCGCGCAGGTAGGGCCTTGCCGCCCGGTCGCAGTCCGCGGGCGTCTCGTCGCCGTGGAACTGCAAGAGCATGTTGGGCAGCGCATCGAGGCCGGCCTGCAGGTCGGCATCGGTCGCATTGACGAATAGCCCCACCGGCGTCACGAAGGGCGGCAGCAGGCGCGCGAGCACCCTCGCCCGCTCCGGCGTCACGGCGCGCGGGCTCCTGGCGTAGAAGACGAAACCGATGGCGTCAGCACCGGCGGCAACCGCCGCCTCGACGTCCGCCTCACGCGTGAGGCCACAAATCTTGATTCGGGTCATGGAAGCCAGTTCAAAGCCGCGACTTCACGCGGGATGTCGAGGTCGGCATCGTAGGTCGGGCCGAGAAAGTAGAGGCCGTCGGGGGCAAAGGTTGGCGCAGCCACCTTGCGGTCGCGCGCGGCGAGCACGTCGGACACCCAACTCGCAGGGCGCGTGCCGCCGCCGACCGCCAGCAGGCAGCCCATCAGGTTGCGCACCATGTGATGCAGAAAGGCGCTCGCCTCGAACTCGAAGCGCCAGTAGGCGCCGCGCCGCTGCACGGTGATCTCCCGGAGCACCTTCACCGGCGACGCCGCCTGGCACTCAGAGGAGCGGAAGGACGAAAAATCGTGCTCACCGATCAGCCGCTCGGCCGCGGCCTCCAGCAGCGACTGATCGAGCGGACGGAACACCCACCCGCATTGGCCGGACTCGATGGCCGGCCGCACCGCAGACTCCAGCAGCAGATAGGCATAACGCCGTCCCCGCGCGGAGTTGCGGGCGTGGAAGGTATCGCCGGGGAAGCGGCACCACTGGATGGCGATGTCAGGCGGCAGATAGCGATTGCTGCCGCGCACCCAGGAGAAGAGTTCACGCTCCACCTCGGTATCGAAGTGGATGACCTGGTTGATGCCGTGCACCCCGGCATCCGTGCGGCCGGCGCAGAGGGTGCGGATCGGTTGGGCGGCAAAGGCGGACAGGCCTTTCTCCAGGGCGTCCTGCACGGTGCGACCGCCGGGCTGGCTCTGCCAGCCGTTGTAGCCGCCGCCGCGGTAGCTCACGCCAAGTGCAACTCTCATCGGTTTCCAGCAAAGCATCAGGTGCATGGCACGGTTCACGTGCAATGCACCAACGAAAACGCCCGGCCAGGCCGGGCGTCGGAGTATCGCGGCAGCGCTTCAGCGCATCTCGTTCAGCATCGCCTGGGCGCGGTCACGCAGGGAGCCGCTGGCGCGCTGGATCAGCTCCTGCAGCACTTCTCGCGCGCCTTCGGAATCGCCGATCTGGCGGAACTCGTCGGCCAGCTCCAGCTGCCGCACCAGCGGGTCGCCGTCATCGTCGCCAAGTGCTTCCAGGGCCTCGGCCAGATGATCAGGATGCGTCTCGCCCGGCTGCGTCGGCTCGCCGAGGTCGAAGTCCAGATCGTTCGACGGCTCCGGTGAAGGCGCCGGGCTGGCCGGCAGATCGCCCATGCCGCTGAGGTCGAAGCTCAGGTCCGGCGCGGGCGGTGCCGTGCGCGTACCGCGGCCGGAGATGTCGAAGTCCATCGTCATCGGTGCACGCTCGACGGACGCAGGCATGGCCTGTGTCGAGGCCATCGCGATGGGCGAGACGGGTTCGGGTGCATCGAGGTCGAGATCCAGCGCCAGATCGAAGCCGCTGACCGGGCCGGTATCGATGCCGGCGCGTGACATCGCATCGGTCCCGAGATGAGCCGCGGCAGCCTTGGAGCTCGCACTCGGCAGCGCCGTCTGGGGCAGCGTGCTCGCGTTCATCGGCTCGGGGCGCTCGGGGCTGTCCTCGTGCAACACAGGTGCGCCGCCAGGCTGGTAAAGGGGGTTGTCCGGGTCGATGCCGCGGCCCAACTCCTGCGCCTTGGCCCAGTCTTCGCCGGCACCCCGGGTCTCGGCATAGAGCTGTACCGCCAGCTGCTCGAAGCCCTTGGTGTCGCGGCGCTTGCCGTAGACCTCCAGCAGCTTGAGGCGGATGGCCAGGCGCGTCGGGTTGGCACGCAGGGCCTCCTTGAGAATCTCCTCGGCCTGCAGATCCCGGCCATAGGCCAGGTAGACGTCGGCCTCGGCGACCGGGTCGACATCGCCGATGGCGTCGAGCTGGCTGAGCGAATAGCTCATCGACGACTGGCCGCTGTTCTGGGCGTCGCGCGTGTCGACGCGCTGGCCGCCGGTACCGCCGAAGAAGGAATCGGGCTGCAGGCGGCTTTCATGGAAGCCGGTTTCCGCCGCATTCGCGGGGCGGCGCGAACGCAGGCGATACAGGCCGAAGCCGCCCAGCACGGAGACGATGACGCCGGCCAGGATGACGACGAGCGGGCTGTCGAACAGTTGCTCGATGACACCGGGCGGCTCGGCAGCCGGCGGCGGTGCCAGCGGCGCACTGGCGCGCGCCTGCGGCCTGGAGGCAGCCGCGCTGGCAGCAGCCACGGGCGCGGGAATCGATGCAGGCTCGGCAGCCGCAATCACCGGAGCGGGCAACACAGCCGGTGCCGGCTCGGGCGCCGCGGACGCCACCGCAGCGGCGGGCTTGGCGGCGCTGGACAGCTTCTTCAGTTCCTCGACATTGCGGGTCAATTCGGCAACGCGGGCTGCGGCATCCTTCTTCTCGGTGTCCTTGGAC